>CAYXPB010000133.1:0-14094 GCA_964466645.1 uncultured Acetivibrio sp.
TCTGGGTTTTATGCGCCTGCAAGGCTTTGCAGGTGTTGACAACATCACCAATACCTGTTATACAAACCACTTATCTACCAACCGCGGCGACATAAGTGTGGAACCCGGTCGCAACTTCTTTGTTCGGTTGCGGTTGATGTTTTAGGCTGTGGTAAGAACTCTTAATTAATGAAGAAGTAGCCTATAATTATTACCGAAAGCGATACAACCAACATAGGAACGAGGTTCCTTTTTATAAGAAGCATAGGGGAAACTCCGGCTAATTTTGTTACGGTAAGTACAATAATGGCAATAGGAGAAGCTATGCGGGCAATACCTGTAATAAGTTGCATAGAGACTGTCAATGCAAGAGTTGAGACTCCAATGGTTTCTGCCAGCTCGGGCATTAAGGGTAGTATAGAAGAGAACAAGGAAACTCCGCTTCCAACTAAGAGAACGGAGAAAAAAACCACTACACCCAGTGTGAACATAAGTATAAAATCGCCAACAGGTAAAATGGTTAATATATAAATAATGAAATCAATAAATCCCATCCTTATAAGGCCTTGCGAAAACACATCGGCACATATCATAAGAACTACAACAGACATACAAATCTTACCAAATCCTTCCCAAAAACAGTCCATGGACTTCAATGCTTGCACAACTGATTTCTTTACTATAGAATCCACTATCCCAACAATAAAGAAGGATATAATTATGGATATAGAAAGGCTGGATGTAATACGCATCTGATAGGGAGATATAAGTAATATTAAGATGGGTAAGAGTGGAAACAATGCATAAAAAAGATGGGGAACCTTTTCCCAGTCTTCAATTTTTATCATATAGGGCTTAATGGATTGATTTTGAGATTCTTTTTTGTCAAAATGCTTGTTGGACAGATAGATAAACAGCATAGAGATAAAAACAAGAGGAATCATTACGGGAAGCTGAACAGAGAAGTATTGCGATATGTTTATTTGTAAAGCTTCTGCTGCTATATTGCTGTTCCAGGAAGCAATGCCCACGTCAAAAATTGTACAGGCAGAGATTACTGAAAGAGCGAATCCTCTGCTTACACCCAATCCCAATAAAACCGGATAGATGGTTGCCATAAAAAAAAGCCCCATTGCCGTTGCAGAAGGAAGCGCCATCTATATGATCGTTCCTATTGGAATGACAATAATTGAAAAGAGATATGCATTTTTTTTAAAGACAGAGACTGGACGCATCATTAGGTAAATAATTGCGTCACTCGCTTTGATCTTCTTCATATATTCGATATAACCTCCAAAGAGCATAATCAGCAAACCGGCTTCTAAGAACCTGTTTGTGAAAGCCTCATATATATAATCATAGAACGCTTTTAAAAAATTACCACCACAACTTAGTTGGTATTCGTTAACATTAAATAGGTAGGCAAGTGTAAACATGATTATACCCATACCTAAAAGAGTAATGGCGGGAGCAGAGTTTTTCCACAAAAGGTATCCCGTCAGTACTGCAAGATGTATTGCTATAATACCACTAATCAGTAACATATTCTATGTTTTTATGTTTTTTACATAATAATATTTAAATTTATGTTTAATTTAAAAAGATGCCAAAAAAAAGTCTCTTAGTTCTTCTTGCACTCGTATTTTGTAATACAACATTTGCTTTTGATCAGCAACTGCAGAAAAGTGGCATAAAGCTTCATTTTACACCTAATATAGAGATAAAGGTTACCACACACATCAATCCGCATGTTCAAAATTATTCTTTTCCTCTCATTGCATTTGAAATACACAATTACATTAAACTGGCATTTCTAGTAGAATCCAACGATTCAACATTTAGATACACACTCATTTCCTCTGAATTCATGAAGTCTATTGAGACAAGAAAAAGAGGTCCGGTTCATAACGATTCTATAGAGTTCCTTCTCTCTGTTCAGAAAGATAAAATTTCCATCTCGTCACAAGAAGAAACGGTTACTTTCCACGACATCAAAATGGTTCAAGACATCTCGTATAACGTATGTCTTCCTCTAGAGAACGAACTTATTACTGCAGTCAATGTCTCTGTAGGAAATGCCCAAAAATCAAACATAACTTTAAAGGTTATTTATGGAATTATAGCTCTATTTGTCATTGATTTTTTCATATATTTTTATTTTAGACTGAAAGGTAAGAGGCGAGAACAAAGCCTCTTGGAGGAAGATCAACCCTTGGAAGATGCGGACAGTCAGCATGCACTCACAAAAGCTTCTATCAAACTGTTCGGAGAATTTAGAGTTTATGACAAACACGGAACCGATATTACCAAGAAATTCTCTCCTATGCTTAGGGAATTGTTCTGTCTGTTATTGTGTCATTATCAGGAAGGTGGTATTTCTATAAGAGTACTTAATAACATTTTATGGTATGATAAAGACAAGCACAGTGCCAGAAACAATCGCTCCGTCTATTTGGCCCGATTGAAAAAGATTTTAGAGAATGTAGGAGATTATTCTATTGCTAAGAACGGTGATTTCCTTTCTTTAGAGTCGGACGAAATCAATATTGACTATTACGATTTTATCAATATAGTTGCTTCTGACGATAAGTCATTAGCCAACGTAGAATCTTTACTTGACATTATCAAAAACGGAAGCTTTCTTCAGACATGTGAATATACGTGGCTTGATAATACCAAATCTAATGTCTCCGATGCAGTTGTCAGTTATCTTGAAAACTTCTTGCTTACATTTAATATAAAGGACAATCCGGAACTTGTAATAAATGCTTGCAACGCTATTTTCTTGTTTGATTCTTTGGATGAAGTTGCCTTAAGGTATAAATGCAGAGCTTATAAAGAGATGGGTAATCATACGTTAGCCAAACAGTTGTATGCCAACTTCACAAAAGAATACTCTGAACTATATCATGAAGATTTCAACAAGTCGTTTATAGAAATAATGACAGACTGAATCAGCCTGTCATTACTGCTATAAAAAACCTAAACTAAAAAAAATGAAAGACTTACTGTTTACATCCAGCAATCTTTTTTATCAACGCATAATACGTTGATTTCTCCATATTTGCATTCACATCCTTGTGTGCAATTACCATATCTAAATGCGGTAGAACTGTAATATATTGACCTCCTAAGCCTGTAGCTGTATAGCCGTCTTTGTATACATTTGGATCATATCCGGTGTACTCTTTGTTAAAAATCCACCACAAATATCCGTAATCAAACTCACGAGTATGACGTGAGGAGGGATTCATTTCTGTGCGTGGAGTAACAACAGAGGTTGTGGCCTTTACCCAGTCTTTGCTAATAATTTGCTTTCCGTTCCATTCTCCTTCTCTCAACATAAGATATCCGACTCTGGCCATATCTCTTGTTGAAATCCAAAAATGGTATGCGGGGTATTTTGAGAGAGTTAGGTCTCCTGTTTTCTTTTGATTTGCAAGTTTGTAATCCTGCATGCCAATAAGAGAAGCAATGTCTTGATAGAAGGCGGAATAGATATCCATTCCCACCAATTGCTCAAAAACGCCGCCGGCACAATTAAAATCCCAATTGTTGTATAAAAAATAGGTACCGGGCTCTACACTTCCCCTTTTAGGAGCATGTTTGGAATCATCTCCTGTATTAGAGGCCGGATGAAAGACACCCGAACGTGCTGTAATTAAATGACGTACTTTGGCCTTCTTTTCTATATCCAAGAGTCCGTCAATATCATCAATATTCAGATCTTTTAGAGTGGCATCCAAATTGATGGTGCCGTCTTCCACATACTTTCCATAAAGCATTGACAGTAAGCTTTTTCTACAAGAAGCAATCCTTGCATTATGAGAGAGGTCTCCCATAGAGAAAATAACTTTTCCTTCCACTACTACTATGAGATGAGTAGTAGAATACTTTTTTTCTATCTCTGCTTTTAGAGCTGCAAATTTCTCTGAACTATACCCTTGTGTCTCCGGTGATGTTGTTTCCCAGTCTTTACCCGGGAAATACCGGGAGCTTTCATGGTTATTGGGTCCATCGGAACCGTTTGATTCCGATGGACAGCAGCACGTAACAGTTGTACATATTAGTAAGATACCAATTAGTATATTCTTAATGTATGTGTACTTCATATGATGATTTATTCTTCTTTATAATCTTTTACGCAACGGATACTGCAGGCGTTACCTCTATTGATGGCAGCTCCCGGATTGATTTGATTGTCTCTAATCCTTGCTGCATATCCGCTGGCACCGGAAGCATTTAAATAATCACACCAGTAGTGATGTTGTCTTCCGAGGTTTAGCATGCGCCCGGCTTTTCTTGCTCGATTCCCGTTATTGGGGAACCAAACATCCAAACCTTTAAGTACAAAACCCAAATGGGTTTCCGTGTCCATACCTTCCGTTGTTCCGTCTGCATGATATACCAATTCCATGCCGCCATAATTTAATGAAGCATTTACTCCCCATATTGCTTTGCTTTCATCACTGTTTGGAATATGATAGCCATAAGGACAGGGATTTGCTACAGCTGCCCATGTTATATCTTCTACAGAAGGGGCGTTGTCATTGTTTGAGATATAGCGAGTGGGGTACGCACTTGCTCCTTGGTGTGTTTTCGTTTCTTCATCACCATCATCAAAATACCAATCTTCAACATAGGTCTTGTTTATGGAGGATGAAGCAGTGGCGGCTCCACCAATTTCTGTTTCACTTTCATCCTCTGTACTGCTAAACTGACCAATAATTCCAACACCAATTATAGGATCTTTTCTGCCCCACTGGTAATATAAGCCGTGAGGACCTGCCGTGCCGGGTGTTGTATTTACTGCTCCCAACAATCTGTCTAGCATAACAATAGACCTTGTAACCGTTTGATTGTTATCGGTGGCAGTAGTATTGCGTGTCAAAGACATGTCTTCAAGAGAAACAGTGCTTGTCCAAATGTGCCAAGTCCAAAGAATTTTCTTGCTTGCAGGGTCAACATAACCCACCACTGTATTTCCGCCAACTTCTTGGACATGAATGTAAATTTGTGTTTCTTCCGGAATTCCTGCAGGATACTCGCCTAACGGGTTCTTTGCATAGAACGAGTATATGCCCGGTTTGTCAATTACAAAACAGTTGGCCGGTTGTGTTCCATCGGCATCAAGAGATACTGCACCTTCTACTTCATTGGTAGAGGCTTCTGAAACAAAACTATCTAATGACGGGCCTCCGCTCCAAACAAGGATGGCTTGGTTATCACCTTGAACTCTAAAACGTTTTTCTGTCAATTGCGCAAAATCCGAAATGTTTTGTGGAACTATGACATATTCTCCGTCTTGATATAAGGCTATACCTTTTATTGTTCCACTCAATTCCGGAACAATTTCTCCTGCAAAAGAGGCGGTAGACGGTGTAATTACACGAATTGTATCGCTGTCCTTATTTATGAATTTCAGTGTCTTTCCCACGCTCTCTGAAATCTGCTCCTCAATTACTTCATAACCGGATAGGCCTACATACATAGATTGGAAATTTCCGCTTTGCAACTTTGTGTTATCAATGATTATGGCACCGTACGGAGCCGTAGTGCTGTTGCTCTTTGTGACACTCTTGTCGTTAGGAATTGTTATGGTACAAAAGCTATCGTCTTTACTAAGTTGGCAACCATCTATGTCTATTAAAATGTTATCTCCGGCTTGATAACTGTGGGTAGATTTGTGATTTATTAAAATCCCATCTCTTGATTCGTATCCATCCTGAATGGTAAACATTGTTGTTCCAAGAACTTCTGATTTACTCATTACTACGGCAGGAATTGTCACTTTTGCCGTCAGTTCCCCTGCATTAAAATCTTTTAATTCAGCTATTGTAAGAACCCGTAATGCATCCGGATTGATTGGCTCGGGTTTTACATCCTTTTCGCATGCTATAACTGTACAGCATAAAATAGCACAAACAGCAGCTTTAATTATATTGTAATTCATTGTGTGTAAAATTTTAATAAGTAGGATAACCCTCGTTTTGTTTAATTTTAATCTTTGTATTAGAATCTATAAAGATCTTTGGAATGGGGAATAATACGGGAGTATCATACAACTCTGCTCCGTGGCTTACTGTTGTAGTCCCTAACATAGAAGTACCTCCTTCAATTTGCCCACACACCTCATTAATCTCTCTTATTCTACGTTTGAAGAAATTGTCGATTTCTCTTTCATCACCTCCGTTTGCCTGGCTTACACGTATTAAAGTGTGTCTTCTTTGCCCCTCGCAAAGGAGCTCTCTGGCACGTTCATCTAATATAAAATCCATTGTGATATCAGATGAGGTTATATTAGAAACTTGTGCACGGCTACGGATCTTATTTATCCATTTTGCTGCTCCCTCATTATCTCCCAACTTGTGCAATGCCTCTGCATATAAGAAATAGGATTCCGACAGCCTCATATAAGCAACATTTTGGAAACAATAATCAGTACTTGCTCTTTCAAAATTCGAGTGAAGATTGTCCCACTTACGAGTAGAAGGTAGAAAATAGTTTTTGATGGTACCTTCTGATGTAGCAAACATGGCCGCTGTGGGTACCAGAGCTATTGGACTTTCACCGTCTTTATTCAAAATTTCAAATACCTCATTTTTGGAATCGAGAAAATAGAGTTTTTTAACGACTGTGTATTCGTCGTAACGAATATCATTGTCTTGTTGATTGTCCCACTCATACAATCTCCAGGCTCCTATAGGCACGGCCAATCGGGTAGCGCCCTTACCTCCGTTCAAAGACCAAAAAAGGTCTATTGTTTTCCCTTCATAATCGGGATGAGAGAGTGTAGAAACCTCTGTTAAATAGGAGTAATAGTTTTTAAACATATTGCGTACTTCACTTACGCCGGTTGTTCCATAAGGGATAGACTCTTCTTCTGCGTTTAAAAAACTATAGAGCACCTCGTTGTTGCCATCAGAGTAGAGAGGACTACGGAATACATCAATAAAGCAGTTGCCCGGTTCGCTTGCGTTTGAACCAAATCTTGTTGTCATCAGACTGAACTGATTTCCTTCACAAAGGGATTTTAATACATCAACTGCTTTGTCTACCTGGTCAATAGCAAGATACGTTTCTGCCAAATAAGTTCTTGCAATGGCTTGATTGGGTTTTGTGTTATTTTCATCTACACGCCAATCTAGATTGTCTACACAGTATTGGAAATCTTCGATCATTGCTTGACGCACCATCTCTATAGGATCTCTGTCCCAATCTGTTCTGTAATTGGACCCTGTAATTTCTTCTAAGCTTAAAGGAACATCACCAAAACAATACGTTAAGTGTCTGTACGCCCATGCTCTAAAAAATTTTGCTTGAGCAATAATAGATGTTTTGTTTTTCTCATCCTTTTCAGCAGATCCGCCCTCCCAATCTACTTCGGAGTCATTTTCTGCTCTATTAATGATCATGTTGCTCACATTTATAATGGTGTACATTTGATCGAAAATCTCTTTAAAAACCACACCATCGGTAAATTGAGTGATAAGCTTAGGCCAATTCCACCATGTTGCAGTAGATATTCTTTGGTTACCAAAATAAAGGTCTGATCCGCCATTGAAAACGGAATTTGGACTAATAGCAGTAGCACTGAATCGTCCGTGCTCATTTCTCATAAGTCCTCTTTGAGCAGAGATCATGCTGTAAAATCCACTGTAATTAACCAAAAGGTTGTTTGCATAAATCTCATCAACCGGCCTTTCTTTTAAGAAATCCTTAGTGCAAGAATTAGAAATAAAGCTGGTTGCTAATATTATTGCTATGATTACTATTTTTTTCATACGTAAAAATTTTAAAAACTAACTTTTAGCCCAAGTGTATATTGTCTTGTCTGAGGTATAGATCTTTGTCTACTGGAAGAACCTACAAATTCAGGGTCAAGTCCTACCCAATTGGTGAAGGTGAATAAATTTTTCATATTGGCATACACCTCTAATTTGCTCAGCCTTAGTGGTTGTAACATCCTGTCAGGCAGTTTGTAAGACAATGTTACATCCTTAATCTTAATAAAATCTGCGCTTCTGTAGAATCGCACTCGTTTTGGATTGCTGGAAGCATCTCTGGTATTTGAAGGATACTCATTAATAGGATACGTCTCTGACCAGAATGCCCGATGGTATAAGTTAATTCGATAACTCTCTGTATGAGAGTTTACGAAATAGTTAGGCGTTAGTGAACCGTATCTGCCTATCATGTAGACAGATAGTGAAAAGTTTTTATAGCTAAATGTGTTTGTTAGACTGGCATCAAACTTTGCTTCGCGCGAACCAACTACCATCTGATCCTTTTCCGGAGTAATATCACCATCACCATCTAAGTCTTTGTATCTTACATAACCCGGTTGAGAATGTAAAGGTGTGTTGGAATCTACTTCACCAATTTGCCAAATACCATCAAACACATAGTCGTAATAACAATTTGTAGGCCAACCTAAGAAATAGCCTGAAGCCACGTCGTCAACAGGATTTCCATTCTCATCATACAGTCCTACGTCCACCAGTTTTGTTCTGTTTGCATATATTATAAAACTAGTAGACCAAGTAAAATCTTTTTTGCTGATATTGATGGAGTGGAGTCCAAATTCAATTCCATAGCTATGTGTTTTTCCAATATTCTCCCAAATGGAACTGGCTCCGTTTATTGAAGGAATGGTCTTAACAAGAAGCAGATCTGTTGTTCTTGCATCATAGACATCTAATGTTCCCGATATTCTATTGGCTAACATACCGTAATCTAAACCAATATTAAAGGAGGCTGTTTTCTCCCATCCTAAAAGCGGAGATTCTAATTTTGTAGGGTAGTAACCAAACTCCGAAGAATAATCATCTCCTAAGTAGTTACGTGTGCTTAATTTAGGGAGCGTCGCATAGGGGTCAATAGCCTCGTTACCATTTATACCATAAGACACCCTCAATTTAAGTTGGTTGAATAATTTGTCCATTTTTGTTCCCTTAACAAATGGTTCATTAACCACATTCCAACCAAGGGCTACCGATGGAAAGAGACCGTATTTTCTGTCTTCTCCAAAACCGGAGTATCCATCGTTTCTTACTGTTAAAGTCATTAAATATCTGGAATCGAATGAATAGTTTGCTCTTAACATTTGCGAAACATGTGTTTTTGTCCACTCACTTGTACTGGCTGTAAGAGCAGTGGCTTTGTCAGGTTGCCAATACGTTAAGACATCACTTCCAAACCCGCTTCCTTCTATGGTGTTTGTTTCTCTTGTTTGATGTTGTGCAGAATAGAGAGCTGTGAGGAAAAGACTGTGTTTTCCAAATGTTTTCGTATAGCTTAAGATGTTTTCAACCAGCCATTTGGATGAATAAGAATCGTAAATTTCCAACAATCCGTTATTTCTTGCTCCCGTATAGGTGTCCCTGCCATAGTATGTGTTTTCATCTCTTGAGTCAAACTGCACATTGGTGCTCAGCCTATATAGTAAACCATCAATGGGGAACTTCACATCTAAGGAGTTGTTGGTCATAAGGGTTCTACGAATATTGCTGTTAATAACATTTAGTTCAGCTAAGGGGTTGGCCACATCTGTCGAAGCCTCCCAAGTTTGCAAGCGTAATGATCCATCAGAATTGTATGCTTGAGCAAGAGGGTTCATGTAGTACGCAGACTGGAAGTCTACGTGGTGGCCGCTTCTGTCCACAAAGTTGATTTGAGTATTTGTACTGAATTTTACCCATTTGCCAATATCCTGCTCAAAGTTGATTCTTCCGGAATACTTTGTAAAGTCATTACCTTTTGCAATTCCCTTATTGTCTGAAGCAATAAAAGAAACAAAGTAATTATTGACTTTTGTTTTCCCACTGACAGAAATGGTGTGGTAATGGTTAAGACCTGTTCTTAACGCAAGACCTACCCAATCCACATAATTTTTGCTTAGAAATGTATTGCGCTCAGTAAGAGTGAAGTCTCCGACCGCCTCGTTTTTATAATAATAAAAGGTGTCGCCGTCCATCATCTTTGGAAGTTCATATACATCTGAAACAGTCATATAACCATGGTAGTTCACCCTCGCCTTATCGCTCTGTCCTTTCTTGGTTGTAATCAGGATAACGCCGTTGGCGCCTCGGGAACCGTAAATAGCGGCAGACGAAGCATCCTTTAACACCTCTATAGACTCGATATCATCCGGGTTCAATTCAGACCAGCTGAAGTAATAAGGTGCACCATCCAGGATGATAAGAGGGGCATTGCCTGCATTAATAGAGTTGCTGCCTCTAATAACGGTAGAACTCTTACTTCCCTCTGCATCAGAACCATATAATTCAACTTTCAGTCCCGGAATAGAGCCTTGTAACGCTGTAACAAGATTGGGAGCCGGTCTGTTTTCAAGAACATCTTTATTCAGAGATGCCACTGCACCCGTAACGTCGCTCTTTTTCTGCACACCATATCCAACTACAATAATATCATCGAGCAATGTAGCATCTTGTTCCAGTACAACAGCAAGAGGAGTATCTCCCTCTACGACAACCTCTCTTGTACTATAACCTAGAAAACTAAATATTAATACATCTCCATCTTTGGTTGAGATAGAAAATTTGCCGTCAAAATCTGTTTGAGTGCTGACAGAAGTACCTTTAATGACAATTGCCACACCTAGCATCGGTTCATTATTTGCAGCTCCGTCAAGTACCACTCCCGTGATAGTTTTCTGTGCAAATGCCGATAAAGTGAAGCAAAGCATATAAGTGAGAAATACGAATAACCTCCTTTTCATAATAGATACAATTAATTAAAATATTACATATAAAGTTAAGAGTTTGCCATAGGGGACTTGTTAATGTTATTGTTAATAATGTACTAACAAATTAAATTTTTAAAACTTCTCCTTCAGATTTCGCAATTACGACCGCTGCACACATATCACCATAACTGTTTGTAGCGGTACGCGGCATATCACAAAGCTGTTCAACAGCAAGCACAAGGCCTATACCTTCTAATGGTAGTCCAACCGCTGACAGGACTACGGAAATCATAACCAAACCGGCCATAGGTATGCTGGCCGTACCAATAGCAGCTAAAAGAACAGTTGCCACTACCATTACTTGTTGAACAATAGTTAGTTCAATGCCATAAGCCTGAGCAATAAACAGCACGGCTACGCTTTCGTATAAGGCTGTTCCGTTCATATTCACAGTGGCGCCTAAAGGCAGAGTGAAACTTGCAATTTTATTGGAGACCCCAACCTTCTCTTGCGTGTCGCGAAGTGATATTGGTAGAGCTGCCGCTGATGAACAAGTGGAAAATGCTGTGAGGATTGCTGTAGACATCTTGCTCATGTGTTTCCATGGGTTGGCTTTACCTACAAACCGAACTATGGCAGGTAGTATAATGAATGTCTGAATAAGGCACCCTGCCCAAACAATACCAACAAAAAGTCCAAGACTGCTTAGAGTTTTAACCAATTTATTCATGTCCCCTGCTTGCTTTCCTATCATGGTGGCTACAATGGCAAAGACTCCAATGGGTGCAAGACGGATGATGAACATCGTTATCTTGATAATAACATCGTATGTGCTGCTAAAGAAGTCAACTAGGAAACTCTTAGATTTCTCTCCCACTCTAGTAATAAAGAAACCAAATAAGATAGAGAAGAAGATAAGCGGCAATATGTTTCCATCAGCCATGTCTGCAAAAATATTTGCAGGAATAATGCCTACAATTTGATCTATAAATGACGATTCAGTAGCTGCAATGGATTCAACACTTTCTGAAAGACCAACATCGGCACCTACTCCCGGTTGGAAAATATTCACCAAAACCAAACCCAAAGTAGCTGCTATAAGTGTTGTGGAAATATAAAAAGCAAAGGTCTTTCCGGCTATTCTTCCAAGATCTGCCGAGCCGCCAATGCTTGCAACACCCATAGTGAGTGAGGTAAATATTATAGGTATGATGATCATTCTTAGAGCACGAAGAAACATATCTCCGGCCCACTGAATGTATTTTATGTGTTCAGATAAAAACACTCCAAAAAGAGCACCAAGCAAGATGGCTATGAGTATTTGCCAGTGAATTGCTAATTTCTTAGTTCGCATGTTATTGTTTTTGTTATTTGTTAGTCTCCGGATTGTAAAGATGTTCAATACAGGCATCAGCTAACGCATGCAAAGAAGATATTGCATGGTTTTTATCTAGCCCGGTGTAATCATATGCTATTGGAAGTTCAGTACAAGCACAAACTATCGGTATCTTTTCACTTGACCAAAGCTCTTCTATAATTCCTTTATAGAGCTTTCCGGATTTTTCGTATTCACCGCTTTTTACCAAATCAATTGTACGTTGTATACAATCATTTTGCTCTTGAGAAGGAATTCGGAAGGTATAACCCAATACTTCTGCATGCTTTTGATACAGTCCTGTTTTTATAGTACCCATTGTTGCAGTAAGCCAAGCTCCGTCCGGTGAAATGCGAGCCGCTGCCTTTATTGTCTCTTGTATGATATGTATGAGAGGAAGAGGCATCAAACCTTCTGAAATCAACTCATCTAGGAAGTAGTGAGCTGTATTGCAGGGTACTGCCAAAACATCTGCACCCCACTTGTATAAAGCTTCAATTCCTCGTTTGATCTCTGCACCGGGTGAGGGGCCCGTACCAAGTAGGAAAGAAGTTCTATCAGGCGTGATTGTATTAGAATAAACAATTGTTTCCGGGTGTTCTTGGTCGCAAGATGCCGGGGCTCTTTTTGACAAAAGGAGCATAAAATCTGCAGTAGCAGCCGGACCCATACCACCTAAAACACCTAAAATTGATTTTGGTCTCATCTTGTAAAAGTCACTATTTTTCAAAATATCTGGATTGTTTTAAAACTCTAACAACTTCGTCAACAGGTATTTGAGGAACAATTCTTCCTTTGTATCCTTTTGTTGTTTGAGCCATAAATAAGGAATTCCACAAGGCCTCTGCTGTTGCTTCTATAGTGGCCAAGAAAAGCGATGACATGGCGCTGTTGTGCAATACGCTCGAGGTATAAAACGGCTGTTTTTCATTGATAAGGTTGTCCGGATATACCGACATAGCAATTACATAATCACCGCTTCCATTGGAAGCAATACCCCCTGTTTTAGCAAGTCCTAACATGGCTCTCTTTGCTATCCGCTCCAAATTCCTAGAATCTACCGGGGCGTCTGTAATGACAACCATCATACATGACCCATCGACATCTTGTAGTACATCGTTTTTATAACTGTATTTCCCAAGTAGAGGGCCCACAGGAACTCCGGCAATTTCAAGTACACCACCGTAATTTGATTGAACTATCACACCTACTGTATAACCGCCTAAGCTCTTTGGTAAAACGCGTGAAGATGTACCAATGCCGCCTTTGTACCCAAAAGCTCTAGTACCTGTACCTGCTCCTACAGCTCCTTCTTCAACAGGACCGCTCTTGGCGTTCTCAATGGCTTCTAGAACTATTTCCGGAGTAATAAAACGAGCGCTTATATGGTTCAACTGGCTATCATTTGTTTCTCCTACGACACCGTTTACGGAACGAACATTTTCATTTCCCGGTTGTTGCAAAGTATATGTTATTAAGCCATCCAGCCCGGCTGCCACACTCAGTGTATTTGTTAAAATCACAGGTGTTTCAATGTTCCCCAGTTCCTGAACTTGAGTGTATCCGGCTAATTTCCCAAAACCATTGCCTGTATAAATCGCAGCCGGTATTTTGTTTCTAAAAATATTGTCTTGATGTGGAACAATTGCTGTAACACCTGTACGAATACTATCACCTACAATACAGGTTACGTGTCCTACAGTTACTCCTTTAACATCAGTAATGGCATTCTCTTTCCCCGTTTTGAATATACCCGGTGTGATTCCAAAATCTCTAAGTCTTTGTGAATGCAAATGGCTAGAAGAAGCTACTACAATGAAGAAGAGTAAGAAGGTTTTTAAAATTATTTTTTTCATTGAGCTAAAAATTGTTTTTCCAGCTTAAATGTAAATGAATCTTTATAAGGAATCCTTAGTAAAACAGTTAAAATTTTCTTAATGGTGCTATTCTTATCCAGTATTTGTTACTCTGGTAATGAATCTCTATCTTTGACAGATATTAAAAAATCATGTGAAGAATGGACGAGAGCCCT
>CAYXPB010000134.1:0-274 GCA_964466645.1 uncultured Acetivibrio sp.
TAACAAGGGCGGGAATTAAAATTGTCCCACCTCCTATACCCATGCCACTGATTATTCCGGACGCAAGTCCAATAAAGAAAAGTATCATAATTTCCCCTTTTCACAGAATCATTCTTATAGCTGCTGCTATCATAAAAAATGCGAATATTTTCCTCAAAATATATGATGGGCATTTACCAAGGAGCTTAGCACCTATATATCCACCTAAAATTCCTCCAAGCATTACTTTAACAGTCAAGCCCCAGTTGATAAAATCATTGGATATATAAAGCAT
>CAYXPB010000134.1:292-14063 GCA_964466645.1 uncultured Acetivibrio sp.
ACTTACAATTGTCAACGGCAATATAATTGAAATCGCTGTTGCATGAGCTATATGTTCTTCTTCCTTCAACAGCAAAATCATGGCAGGAACAGCTATTGTTCCTCCACCTGAACCAAATAGTCCATTTGCCAAACCTGTTGCCAAACCAATAAGTATATATTTAATGTACTTAGTCAAAAGCTCCCCTCCAAAACCGATTTTAAAGATTACATATTTATAGGGTAGGTGATTCTTCATTCTTATTTTTGATAAATTTTTCGATTATATTCATAAATTTAAAAGTCTATTTATATATGAATAATTATCCATTGACTATCGGTTGCACTACTAAAGCTCAATTTGTTATAATTTAAATACAAAACTATAAAAGCTTTATCGCTTTCAATATAGACAATTTATTATTATGGGAGAAATATTATGTCTGAAAAAGTAGTTTATAAAGAAGATACTACAGTTATATTTAAGAAACCTAAAATGTACAAGGTTCTACTCTTGAATGATGACTATACAACAATGGAGTTTGTTGTGGAAGTGCTTATTGGGATATTTCACAAAAGCGCTGCTGACGCTACTCAAATAATGCTTGATGTCCATCAGAAAGGAAAAGGTATTGTAGGTGCATATACCTATGATATAGCAAGTACTAAAATAGCTCAGGTAGAACAAACGGCTGCTAAAAGAGATTTTCCTCTTGTTGCGGTTATGGAACCTGAATAAGACTAAATAATATACTTAGAATTGGTGGGGTTTATATGAAATTGGATGATATTACAAACAGGGTTTTAATGTCCGCTTACAATGAGGCAAAATACAACGGTCACGAATACTTTACACCCGAACATATTCTCTATGCCTCGCTTTTTTTCAATGAAGGCGCAGCTATTATTGAAAATAGTGGAGCTAGTGTTGAAATTATCAAAAATGAGATGGTTAAATTTTTTAGTGAAAATATGCCTTTAGTTGAAAACGCTGACCCTATAGAGTCCGTAGGTGTAAACAATATAATGCAGACTACAGCTTATCATTGCATGTCTTCAGGTAAGGATGTAATAAGAATCGGTGATATAATAGCTGCTCTCTTTAGCGAAAAGGAGTCCTTTGCAAGCTATATATTACAGAAGAATGGTATTAAGAGAATAGATGTCCTCAAATATATCTCTCACGGAGTTTCCCTTGCACCCCCTAAGTCAAATGACTCTTCCCTCGAACCTGTAAAAGCCTCAGAAAACACCAGTGAGGATGAAGATGGCTTCGTGTCCGAGAAAAGTGATTTCTTAAAAAACTTTACTGTTGAACTTGTTGAAAAGGCAAAAGAAGGCAAGATTGATCCACTGATAGGAAGAGAGGACGTTCTCGAGCGTACAATACAGGTGTTGTCAAGAAGGCTTAAGAATAACCCTATACATGTAGGTGATCCCGGTGTCGGCAAAACAGCTATTACTGAAGGCCTCGCACGCCTTATTTTAGATAAGAAGGTTCCTAAAGCTTTAAAGAACAGTAAAATATACTATCTCGATATGGGAAGTATGATAGCAGGAACTAAGTATCGTGGAGACTTTGAAGAACGCATGAAAAACGTTCTTAACGAAATTCAGAGTCAAAAAAATGCTATTGTATATATTGATGAAATACACACCATCGTAGGTGCCGGGTCGGTATCGGAAGGGTCAATGGATGCCTCAAATATAATCAAGCCGTTTTTAACACAGGGAACTCTGCGTTTTATAGGTTCAACCACTTATGAAGAGTATAAGAAATATTTTGAAAAAGACAGAGCTTTGTCAAGAAGGTTCCAGAAAATAGATATCTCAGAACC
Organism: uncultured Acetivibrio sp.; assembly: GCA_964466645.1. Classification (GTDB taxonomy): domain Bacteria; phylum Bacillota; class Clostridia; order Acetivibrionales; family Acetivibrionaceae; genus Acetivibrio. The sequence continues at coordinate 2,109 of CAYXPB010000134.1, forward strand.
CGGCATAGAAGATACTTACAAAATTCTCGAAGGGTTAAAAGAAAGGTATGAGGATTATCATAAGGTAAAGTATACCGATGAAGCCCTAAGACTGGCAGCAGAACTATCTGCAAAGTATATCCAGGACAGACACCTGCCTGATAAGGCTATTGATGTTATTGATGAAACTGCGGCTTATGTGAGACTTCACTGCGATAACGAAAATAAAATAATAACAATTAAAGAAAAGGATATTGAGCTTACGGTATCTTCCATTGCTAAAATACCTAAAAAGTCAGTTTCAAACAATGAGATCAATCAGCTTAAAACCCTTGACACCAAACTCAAAAAAGAAATATTTGGTCAGGATAGAGCAATAGATACAGTTGCAGGTGCAATTAAGAGATCTCGTGCCGGCTTCAATGAGCCTGAAAAACCTGTAGCATCTCTGTTTTTTGTTGGGCCTACCGGTGTAGGTAAAACCGAATTGTGCAAACAATTGTCTTCAATACTTGGAGTTCCCCTGATCAGATTTGACATGAGTGAATATCAGGAAAAACATACAGTTGCAAGACTTATAGGTGCTCCTCCCGGATATGTGGGATATGAAGAGGGTGGTCTTCTTACCGATGCAGTTAGGAAAACTCCCTATTGTGTTCTATTGCTTGATGAAATTGAAAAGGCTCACCCAGACATATACAATATATTGCTTCAAATAATGGATTATGCCACACTTACAGACAATAACGGCAAAAAGGCCGATTTTAGAAATATTATATTAATAATGACTTCTAATGCCGGTGCAAGAGAAGTGGGCAGGGCGATGATAGGTTTTGACAATAGAAATGTTGAAAAAAGTGCAATTATAAAGGAAGTTGAGAGAATATTCTCTCCGGAGTTTAGAAACAGGCTTGATGACATTGCTGTATTCAATCATATAAATGAAGACATGGCACTTCTTATAGCTAAAAAGGCCATGAAAATGTTTGAAGAAAAATTAAAATCAAAAAACATCAAATTATCTGTAACACCTAAGTTTTACAGATGGCTTGCTCAAAAAGGCTTATCCTCAAATTACGGTGCACGCGAAATTCTTAGAATTGTACAGGATAAGATCAAGACCTATTTCGTTGATGCAGTATTGTTTGGTCAGCTTTCGTCGGGTGGAACAGCTGTTGTTGACATTGTTGACGAAGAAGTAAAAATAAGCAAAAAATCTAAGGTGAAAAAATAATGCCTATATATAGACTCGGTAGTGATTTGCTATTTCCCCATCCTTCAATGTCTGATGAAGATGGACTCTTAGCAGTAGGAGGAGACCTCTCAGTTGAGCGTCTTCTTCTAGCTTATGAGAATGGAATTTTCCCATGGTATGATGGGCAACCAATATTATGGTGGTCACCCGACCCAAGGTCTATTCTCTATCCTCAAAATTTAAAAGTATCAAAATCAATGAAGAAGGTACTTAGGAAGAACCTATATCATGTCACTTTTGACAAGTGTTTTCGAAAAGTAATAACCTTATGTGGTGAACTTAGAAGCGGTAAAACATGGATAACCAACGATATGCTAGAAAGTTACTGTAACCTTCACAAACTTGGATTTGCCCACTCTGTTGAAACATGGTGTGAAGATAAACTTGTCGGAGGTCTTTATGGTATTTCTTTGGGAAGATGCTTTTTTGGTGAATCTATGTTTTCACTTATGGATAACGCCTCAAAAACAGCACTTATAACTTTAACTGTAAAGCTTGATCAGTTAGGCTTTCACTTTGTAGATTGCCAAGTATACAGCAAGCATCTTGAATCTCTTGGTGCAGTAAAAGTCCCTAGGGAAGTTTTTCTTAACGAACTTGCACAAGGACTGAAATTTAAGACTTTAAGAGGAATTTGGGAGGTTTAAATAGATGGGGTTAAAAAAAGGATTTATAAAACTTTGCTTTGCACTACTTATACCGCTAGGCCTATTATTGAGTTATATTTCAACATTATATCCACATACCGTAGAAGGTGTTTATTCGAAAGGATTCTACAAATTTATCGTCACACCACTCAACCTGATTTCCGGACTTCTACCTTTTTCCCTCGTAGAGTTTCTTTTGGTTGGTTTCGTAATTTTGGTATTAGTGAAGCTTATACGGTTAATAATTAAGCTATTTAAATCTCCAAAACAAATTAAACAAACTTTAATCAATTCCCTTTTGAATTTTATAGTTATTGCAAGTATTCTTTATTTTTCCTTTGTAGTTATTTGGGGATTAAATTATCAGCGATTACCTTTTTCCCAAATAGCCGGTCTTAAAGTTGAACCAGCTTCTGTCAGTGAACTTGCTCTTGTTTGTGAAAAGCTTTTAGATCAGGCAAAGGAATTGCGAAAATATGTAAATGAAAACGATGAAGGAGTAATGGTTCTTATAGATGGAAAACGAGGTGCTTTAGAACGAGCTTATAAAGGATATGAAAAGGCTGCCACAGTATATCCGGAATTCAAGGGGATATATTCTAGACCTAAAGGAGTTGTTTTATCGGAAGTAATGTCCTATTTAGGTATTGAAGGTATATATTCGCCTTATACCGGTGAGGCAAATGTAAACACCTCTATTCTTGATGCACCCTTCCCTTTTACTGCCTGTCATGAAATGGCTCATCAAAGAGGGTTTGCGCGGGAAGATGAAGCAAATTATTTAGCATATATTGCGTGTAAGCATCATCCTGATAAGGATTTTCAGTATTCAGGGATGTTATATGCACTAATTTATGCCGGGAACGCATTATATGGGAGCGACCCTGATAGATATGCAGAACTTCGGAATAATTACTCTGAAGGTATAGAAAGAGACCTTGCGGCAATTAATATGTACTGGAAAAAGTATGAAACTCCTGTTCAGGATTTTTCATCTTCGGTAAATGACACCTATCTTAAGGCTAACAGACAGGAAGATGGGGTCAAAAGTTATGGGAGGATGGTGGATCTTTTAATTGCTGAGTATAAGGCTTCGGGGGTTATGAACACAATCAAGTAACTAGTGCTTTTTAACATTACTTATTTCTAGTTCTTTGATGGTGTTAAAAATGCAATTCTGCTGTGTGTGCACCTCATACTCTAGAGAAAAAATTCTGTTGAGGGGCATTCGCTAATGAGTTTTGTTGAGATGCTATTTTAGGTTTTATGGAGCTAGATTGAGGGCGTTACCTATTGTTTTAGTGTCAAACGTAATTAGGTTGATTTTATGCTGATTGGTAACTTTTTGAATTTCCAACATAGGTGTTTTAATAATTTTTTAAATCCTTTTGCTTCAAGCAATAATAAAAAACCGGCTAACTAAAAAGCTAGTCGGTTTAATAACTTTAAATCAATTATAGGTAATCACCGGGTGTTTCAGATATTAAATCTTCATTCATGGATTCATTTTTACCGGTTTTGTCTCTATATACTTCAAATAGAAATACTATCAAAATAAATTGAGCTAAAACAGGTGCAACTGAAACAATTGTTGGACCAATTACAGCTATTCTACCAAATATTCCGTTTACAATACCACTAGCAATGCCAGAACCTATTGAGATTAATAGTGATATTCCCACTGTAGGCCAAAAATACGATTTACCCACTGAAATTGATTTTTTCAGCGCATCAATTACTCCTAAGTTATCACAGACCATTGCAGGGAACCAGAAAAGAATCAACCTTGTAAAAGCATAGATACCTGCTGCTAGTGCAAATGCGAACAAAATAATTGCAATAACTCCCAAAGGTACTGATACAGCCATTAAAGCTATGCATATACCAACTATTATTGCAACCACAATAACTATTCCAAAAGACAAAACAAGTGATGCCAATCCGAATAGAATATATTTTACAATATTGTTTTTCATTTCCGGTACAAAATCGCTTAAATCTGCATTTCCAGTAGCTAATGCTTTATTTACCATACCATAGGTTGCAGGCATGACTACTATAGAAAGAACTAAAGCTATAATACTACCTATCCCTAATGCAGTAAAGGATGAAAATAGAGTACTATAAAGCGCAAGCAATTCATTCGGATTTTGTGTTAATGAAGGATCTGTCATTATTGCATTTTGAATCTCATTCAATTGATCCATATATGCATTAGCACTAGGACCGTTAAGTATAGCAGGTATTGCAACTGAAATAAATAATGGTATTAGTAATAAATAATACTTTCCTAAAAACTTAAATGCATTCTCTAAATATTTCATGTTTGACCCCCTTGATTGTTAAATTTATAAAAAATACCAATCTAATTATAATTAAATTTATTCACAATGTCCACAGAAAAGTACCTATAATCAGCTCGTTTATCCTCAAAAAGCTACTCCTTACCTAAAAGCACTTCCACATTGTGCTCCTTTTTATCATTTATAAGTTCGATGATACTTAAAACTTGTCCCTCCCCGTCTATTATTACCTTTTTAACACCTCTATTTACACCCTCAGGATTCTTTACCGAAATACTATACAGTGTATCTTTATACTTATATTTAATCTCAAATCCTGTCCATCCTTTTGGTATGCATGGATCTATTGTTAAGCTCTCTCCATTCTTTTTAAAACCCAGAATGTACTCGATTCCAATCCTGTACATCCAGCCTGCAGCTCCGGTATACCATGACCAGCCACCTCGGCCTATGTGAGGTTCTACCGAATAAACATCTGCTGAAATTACATAGGGCTCTACCTTGTATTTTGAAAGCTCCATATGCGTTTTTGCATGATTAATAGGGTTTAGTAGACCAAACAATTCCGTTGCTTTATCACCGTCCCCTAACAAGGCAAAGGCCATCACAACCCAACAAGCTGCATGGGTGTATTGTCCTCCATTTTCACGTACTCCGGGGACATAACTTTTTATATAGCCCGGTTCTAGGTCACCTTCGTCAAAAGGTGGAGTAAGCAGTTTAATAAGGCCTTCATCCCTTTTAACAAGATAGTTTTCCATGGCATTCATTGCAGTATTGATTCTCTCCTTGTCACCGGCACCGGATATAACCGCCCAAGTCTGCGCAAGGGAATCAATCTGGCATTCGGTGTTTTGGATGGAACCAAGGGGTTGACCGTCGTCAAAATAGGCCCTCCTGTACCAGTTTCCATCCCAGGCGTTATCTTCAATGGACTTGACAATTTCTTTTGCAATGGAGATATACTTCTCAGCGCGCTCTTCATCTCCTGCGTCTTTACAAATTGGAGCGAATTTCATCAATATTGAATGCATGAACCAACCCAACCAAACACTTTCACCTCTGCCTTTATTTCCAACAGTATTCATTCCGTCATTCCAGTCGCCAGACCCGATTAGTGGAATTCCATGCTCTCCGAATTTCAATGATCTTTCAATAGCCCTTATACAATGGTCATAAAGTGTTGATTTCACATCGGAAACTCTTGGAATCCTGTAGCTTTCGTCTTCAAAATCCTTTAAAGGTTCATCTTCAAGAAACGGGGTTTCTATTTTTAGTATATCGGTGTCACCGGTAATCCTAATATACTCAGCCGTTACATAGGGCATCCATAAGAGGTCATCGGTAAATCTTGTTCTTGTACCCTTGTATTTTTCTTCATGCCACCAATGCTGTACATCACCTTCAATAAATTGATGTTTTGAATGAAGCAATATCTGTGCCTTGGTAATTTCAGGAATCACATGAGCCACAGAAAGACAATCCTGTAGTTGGTCCCTAAATCCGTACGCTCCACCCGATTGATAAAAGCCCGATCGAGTCCACATTCTACATGACAAAACCTGATACATAAGCCAGCCATTTAACATATAATCCATTGCCTTATCCGGGGTGGAAAACTGGAGAATTTCTAATTTTTCTTTCCAAAGTTCCTTTACCTCATTAAGTGCCTTTTTTACTTCCTCTGTTTTTCTATATTTACCTATACTTTTTTCAACTTCCGAAAGTTTTTTTTCCTCGCCTAAGGAGAAAACAAGCTCCTTTTCTTCACCGGGTCCAAATTCCAAAATTATACCTAAAACTACACACGGATCCAAGCCAGCCCCGACCGTTTCAGACAATTTTTCTCTTCTTATTCCCGGAGGATTTTTTAAAGTCCCTCCTGCTAAAAATTCTCTTCTGTCGCAGGTAAAAGTCCTTTCTCTTATGGATGTATCAACATAAGCTATTCTACCTGAGAATTCCTCATTATACGTATTTCTTACAAGTATTGCTCCCGATTCATGCCTTTCAGTACTTATGTGGGAGGCAGTCAACTGATCATTAACACCTAATACCGGTCGGAGGTAATAGTATAAACTTATTTTCCTGGAAGATGCACTTACATTTTTCAGTTTAATCAAACTCAGCTTTAAACTGTCCTCCACCGGAACAAACTGAGTCAACTCCTGTTCAAGACCATGACTCGAATTCTTAAAAACACTGTATCCAAATCCGTGTACTGTTGAATAAGTCCCATTTTCCCTTATTGGAAGTGCAGTAATGCTCCATATTTCGCCGGTAGCATCATCAGAAACATAGATAATTTCTCCGGGTATATCGGACACTGGGTCATTAGACCATGTAGTAAGTTTGTTCTCACGACTGTTTTCATGCCAGGTATATCCTCCACCTGATTCTGTAACTATAAATCCGAAGTTCTGATTTGATATTACATTTGACCAGGGAACAGGAGTACTATTATCGTTTTTTAATATAATCTCATATTCTTTTCCGTTATTTATGAAGCCGCCGATACCATTGAAAAAATCCATGTCCGGACTTTCAACGGAGTTATTCTCATATTTTTTTGTTGCTTCTTTATATACCTTTAGCTTAGGTAAATTATTATCCTTTTTAGTAAAAAGCTGTTCCTTTAAATCTCCGGCACTTCCTCTAAGTACTATCCTCGCAGCTGCGCATATCAAATTGACTTCTTCTTTTGAAAGAGTGCTCTCTTTAAGAACAAAAACTCCTCCAGGCTTATTTATCATATCATGAGCATGGCTTGAAGAGAGAATATCGGCTAAAAGTCCCTGTAATGGGTTGGTATAACTGTTTTCCTCCTCGTTTAGTATCACAAGATCCACTTTCAGATTTTTATATTTCCAGTACTCATGAGCCTTTAATATATCATAAACTATATCTATATCATCAGTCTTTTCGAGGGTTACCAATATTATTGGTATATCTCCTGATATACCATAAGGCCACAATGCACTCTGGCCTTTTGTATTATTTATAATACATTCTTTCTTAAGTCTTTGTGCCGGACTTATGAACAATATATGTGACATAAGCTCCTGATAAAATTCAATCTCAGAAGTTTTTAGGTTCAGATACCTTGCCTCCACACGGCTTCTTGTTGCAGCAAGATTAAATTCTTCCGGAATAATATCCTGCTTTAGATATTTAGATGCCATATCCAATACAGCCTCACGACTTTCTCCAACTGCAACAACAAGGTTCAACTTAGCCATCTTGCCCGGTTCAATTTTTATCATATATCTCATACTCATAATAGGATCAAGAACCGGTCCAACAGTGTTTGTCAATGGTTTGCTCTGCTCTAAAACCAGCGGTTTGGATACATCCCTTCCTCTGCCAATAAACTTGAATCTGTCTGTTTCATATTGTAGCCCTCCTAATGCCTCTCCTTCTAGTGTCATTATATTTACCGACCAAATAGTTTTATCGTTTTCAGACCTAGGTCTTCTGTTGGCTATCAGACAATTTAGCTCAGGAACAAACTCTGTTCTTATAAACAAGTTACTGAACACAGGGTGTGCAACATCAGCACCATGTTGTGCCAAAACCAGTTCATAATAACTGCTGACTTCAAGAACACATGCTTCATCTCCATGGTTCACAAGAGTTACTCTTCTTATTTCCGCATTGTCACCCGAACTGACAACGACTTCGGTTACTGTATCAATATTTTCATCTTTTCTATAGTACTTTGCAACTCCAGAGGTAAACACAACATTATACATATCCGGTCTTTTGTTTATAGGTGCAAAGGTAGAAGACCAAGCCGTGTTTGTATTGGTATTTCTTATATAAAAGAATACTCCATAATTATCTAGTGTGACGTCTTCTCTCCAACGGGTAACATCATACATATTACTTCTGCTAAATCCTGTTCCCCTATCAGTAACCATTACAGAATAACTTCCATTAGATAAAATATGAGCTCTCGGCATTACATAATCCGGTTCATCGTATTCCCTGCGGGAATCTTCAACATCAAAGGTAACATCGGTAAAAGGCAGAATTTTCTCCTTGTTCTCCTTTGTAAAGAGAATATTTGTAGGCACCTTTTCCTGAAGCAGAAGTTTAGCGGCATCAACTAAAGGATCATTATGAAAACGGTTCTGCATAACATTTCCATTTAGATAGTTGTTAAGTGCAAGAAGACTCATACCCTGATGGTGAGCCATATAACTCTTTACTATGCCGTATTTCGAGCCTATAGGCAGTCGTTCAGGAGTATAATCTACTGCTTCATAGTATCCATAAGGTCCATCCGCACCCTCTGCTGCCAGCCTCTTTAAATTACTAGTCGAAGCATGAGGATCAATCGGCAACGCAAGCATAGTGGAATAAGGAGCAACTACCATATCCTCTGCCAAACCTCTCTTTAACCCAAGCCACGGTACGCCAAAGGCCTTATACTGATAATCGAGCTTAATATCAAAGGAATAAAAACCCGACTCGGAAGTTCCCCATGGTACATTCCGCTGTTTTCCATATTTTTTCTGACTTCTCAAAACGAAGGAATAGGTCTCATCCAACAAGGTGTTTTTGACACTCTTCATAATAAGCAGAGGCATTAAATACTCAAACATTGTTCCACTCCAGGATATCATACCCTTATAGCGATCTATGCGTGTAAGTGTCCTGCCTAGTTTAAACCAATGCTGTACATCCACTTCCCCTCTTGCTATAGCAATATAACTTGTCTGCCTTGCCTCTGAAGCAAGTAAATCATAATATGAATTTGTCAAACTATTTTCTTCAATATTATAACCAATTGAAAATAGTTGTTTTTTATTATCATACAGATGAATAAACTCAGTTTCACAGGATAATTTATCAATACTGTCAACTAAATAATTATAATTTGAAGTAAACTGCTCTACGTTCTGGAGAGATTTTTCCAACTCATGTTTTAATCTATCCAGCCAATTTTTTATATTAACAAAACTACTTTCCTTATTTTTTGCAAAGGCTTTATTAAGTTTATCTATTTCAACGTTAATAAGCCTGTATTGTTCCGGTAGCTTTGCCAAGGAAACGTTAAGCTTAAATAGATCGAATATACTCTCTATAGATTTTGCTACATCACCCTTAAAAGTACCTTTTTTTAATTCATCAGGAACTTCAAAGAGTAAGTGACTCCAAGAATAATAGTTGTTTATTTCGTCCTTGAAGCCCGATATCATATAGTCAACTTTACGAGTCCAGATATTTATCTTTGTATTTTTATCCCTTCGATTGTCTCCAAGTTTATCTAATACTCTAACCCAAGAACTCAAATCAAAATTTCCTGCTTTATCAAAACTGTGTGAAAATTTTTCAACTTCATCGCTATCAAAAGAAGTCTCGCTTATTTCCTTATTACTTAAATTAACCGTATCTTTTATTCCATCAACATATACCTTTTCAATAAGAGGTCTGTTTAAATATTCAATAAGCCCCTCTTTTAAAGTAATGAGATAACACACAAAGTTTCCACTATCTACAGTTGAAATGTATCTTGGTCTCAAGGTGTCAAGATTACGTGTATCATACCAGTTATAAAGGTGTCCCTTCCACTTGTCCATCTTTTCAATGGTACTGACTGTCCGCTTTATAATTTTGTACATTTCATCGGTACCTATATAACCGAAGTCCCTTGCACTTAAAGCTGCGAGCATTCCAAGTCCTATATTTGTCGGAGATGTTCTGTAGGCGATGCCGTTTGGCGGATCCTCCTGATAGTTGTCCGGCGCCAAATAATTATTTTTACTGTTTACAAACTCTTCATAATACCTCCATGTTTTTCTGGCGGCAACTCTAAGTTGGAGTAAATCCTCATCACTTACAAACTCAACTGTTTTTTTCTCCTCTCGGCTCACCTTGAAAGCTATATATGGTGATATAAACCATGCTATACATACTATCATAGCCGGAATAATAGATTGAGGTTTAAGCAATAATGCCAGCGCAAAAACTATGACCGATTCAATTACACCAATTCTCATTTTTATTATAAAGCTTTTTAAGGAGTTCTTAAGCGCTTTTTCCGTATCTAGGGCAGTCACCCATTCAGGCATATTTCTTTTTGTTACATAAACTCTTGCCAATGTAATTGCAATTGCATTTACCATAAGATACGCCTGATACGGTAAAAACACAAATTGCAGTGTTATCTGTAAAAAGGTCGCTTTCAACCCGCAAATAACTGGAATATATCTTCTTGAAAGTATCACTCTAAAGGGTTTATATACCAGATAGTCAAAACCAGATAAAATGAACGGAAAATACATAAAAAGCAGCAAAATTCCTATCCACATCAGAGTATTTCCGGGAAATACACTAAATCCAAAAGCTGCAAGCAGCATAAGAGATGGTGCAATCAGACTTCTTCTAAGATTGTCAATTATCTTCCATTTAGATACAGCAGTAATTGGATTCTTAATCTCTTTGCCGGTTCTATTTCTTATTTTACGTCCAAGCCACTGTAAAAGCTGCCAGTCCCCCCTCACCCAACGATGAAGTCGCATGGCATAGGAATTATACTTAGACGGATATCCGTCAATTAATTCAAGGTCGCTTACCAAACCTGCCCTTATATAAGAACCTTCAAGTAAGTCATGGCTAAGTACAGTATTTTCAGGGATTGCATCTGCCAGCAGTTTTTGAAATACATCAATATCATAAATACCCTTTCCTGTAAATATACCCTCACCAAATAAGTCCTGATAGACATCGGATACAGCACTAGCATAAGGATCTCTTCCCTCTTCACCAGCAAAAATTCTAGAAAAGAGTGATTTATTTACACTTTCAATGTCAAACCCTATTCTTGGCTGCAATAGTCCATAACCTTTTACAACAACACCCTTCTCTTCATCCACTTCAGGCAAATTCAACGGATGTATCATAGTACCTATTAATTTTTTAGCAGTTCCTAAAGGCAAAATAGTATCTGCATCTAGGGTTATAACATACTTTAACTTAGGCAGAAGTTGTATATCCTTAGAAATTATACTATAACTAGTTTTTTTAGAGCCTAAAAGCATGTCGTTGAATTCCACAAGAGCTCCTCTTTTCCGCTCCCATCCCATCCACTTTTTCTGCCTGTCATTGAATTGCCTGTGTCTGTGAAAAAAATAAAATATATCTTTTTCACCCTTGCTGTATTTCTTATTTAATTTATCAATACTATCTAGTGTTGTTTTTATTATTTTGCTATCACCGACCATATCCTTACTGTCAGAATCCTTATAATCTCCTGCTAATGCAAAATATAAATTGTTTTCCCGGTTCGAAAGATAGTACACCTCAAGATTATCGATCAACTCCTTAGCCCTTTTCTCATCAGGCAATAGTGCAGGAATAACTACCATAGTACTATACTCTTCAGGTATACTATCTTTTAGCTCAAGCCTAGGGAAAAAAGAAGGTTTAAATACATGATTTAATATCCAGTTAATAAAATTAACCGAAATATCAGCGGCAGGTATAAATACAGCCAATATGCCTATTAATGCTAGTACTACGCTATACGCTTGAGCTTGTGTAAATATATAACGTGCAGTCAATATGCTTATCAGAAGTGTCAAAACACCTACAGAACCAACATATAAAGTAAATGGTCTGCTTTTTAAAAACTCACCTAATTTCCTGCTAAATGTAATCTTAACTCTAATTTCCTCTCTGAGCTGTTTTGTGCCTTCACCAATAATATAGTAACCTACATGACATTCCCGCTTATATTTTACAGGGTTATTATCTTCCTTACCTT
>CAYXPB010000135.1:0-13994 GCA_964466645.1 uncultured Acetivibrio sp.
CAGGTGCTTTTGTTGCTTCCGGTTCACTTTGTTGACCATCTGATGCAACATTTCCGGGTAAAAGCTTCGCCTTATCTAAGGCAACAGCAATAGCGTCCTTGATACCAACACTACTGTATGTAGCTCCCGAAACAACATCAACTTCTGTAGATTGTGAGCTTAATACTTTATTTGCTACAAAATTATATGCACGGTCAAAGTAAGGGGCATCGTCACCATGGGACACAACTTCAATATCCTTAACAGTATCACCTTCAACTGTAACCGATACAGTCGTAACAGCACCTCTAAAACCTGTTCCAGAACCTTCATATTTACCATCTTGATAAACCTTGTTTTCCGATACTTTTATAATACCTTCAGTTGAAGCCTGTTTGACACCATTTGATTTGAATGCAAATGCTCCAAAATAGTATACCGAAATCATAAGAAAAACTGCTGCAACTGCAGCTATTCCTGTGTTGATATCTTTCTTAATAGCTTTTACAGTAGCATTACAACGGCGACATGCATGTATACACTTAAAACATTGGATACACTCTCCGGAATCGACCCTCTCATACTTATACAGAGGGATTCCCATTGCACAGCTATTTGTACACAATTTACAAGAACCACACTTTTGTGTAGTCTTAGAAATTTTTATAATCCTTAGGCGTGATATCAAGGTAAAAAAAGCTCCTAACGGACAAAGATACCTACAGAAGAACCTTTCAATTAAAAAAGATGCTATTATAATAGCAAATAATATAAATGTTCCTATTGTAAACTCCGTTAAGGCAAAAGGAATGTTGGGAATTTTTCCAACTGTCAAAAGCACTCCAAAAGCATCCCATGGATTCGCTCCCTCAAACATCGATAAATCAAGGGTCCAAATAGCAATAATTAGAAAAAGCAAGACAACGTATTTAAAATACTTTAATACACTATCTAGTTTTTCACTCACTTTAAACTTAATTTTAAACACTTTGCTTGAAATAAGGTAAAGCATGTCCCCTAATGTACCAAATGCACACATCCATCCACAAAAAAATCTACCTAAAATAATAGTTGCTGGTATTACAGCTATCACTTCTATTAATTGCGGCAAACTTTCCGTAAAACTAAAGCTCTGATTTATAATACTAATATAAATATGTTTTATTCCGGCAAATGCACTTATGTATATGCCAGGTAGTATTATAAAAAGAGTATTTGGACCATAAATCTTACAACTTGTAAAACTGATATTCTTTTGTTATTTCTCACAAAAACCCTCCTTTAGGCATCTTTTTTAATAATTTATATATTAATTAAATAACAAACCCCTTTAAATTAGTCTTTTGAAGTCACAATTAACCAGTTATTTTAGGTGGTTCCAAAAATTAACTGGTCGATGGGTGTTTCAAAAAAGTTGATTTGCATTTTTTGCGTCGCAAAATAATGTTCCTATGTTTGAAGCTCTATAGCTTCATTATTAGGTTAGAACCCTATATGTTGACTAATGATCTTTTTTGAAACACCTTAGAAATCAACTAACTTCTTGTTTTTAGCTTCAAACCTAATAAATATACATCATATATTATATATTTCAAAGCTTAAACCAATCTTAAAATTTAATCTATAATGCACTCTATAATTAAAAACACAAAATTTGAACACAGTATTATATAAGAGCTCCCTAAACGCAGACAAAAGCCCTTGATATCAAGAGCTTTCGTTTATATGTTCTTAAAATATATGTTTTTTACAAAAAATATTATGACGTGCTCAATGAATCAATATCTCTTTGTGTCTTTTTGTCCTTATTTTCATTGCTGACATCTTTACCTTCCTTAATTCTAGACTCAACTTTCGAAGCCTCCATAACCTTTTCAGTTATAATAGAATTAATTTCTTCTATAGAATCCTCGACGGAGAAAGTTTTCTTAATTTCTTCAAGCACTGAATTATCGGACAGATTTTCCATATCAATGTCCATACAGCTATCTTCAGTGCACAATCTAAACAACGCCTTATATTGGTAATTATCTTCTGTGATGTTTAAATTTACAACCTTTAAATCTTTACAACGCATAAGTAATTCCCCCTTCTGTTTAAATAGATATTAAAACTATGCCTTATCCATTTGCTGCTAATGGAGAAGGAACAGTATAAACTCTTGCTGCCATCTCGGCATCCAACATTAAAATACCTTTTCCGTCCTTTTCTCCTACCAATCTAATCTTGCTTAAGTTTTGTTCTGCATTATCTTCTTCCTCAGTTTGCTCATCAATAAACCATTTAATAAATGAACTTGTTTTATGGTCACGTTCTTCAATAGCCTGATCGGCAATATTATATATTGATCGTGTAACATATTGCTCATGCTCTAGGGATTTTAGCAAAACCTCTTCAATAGAATTAAAGTCCCACTCAGGAGCTTGCAATGCCTGAAGCTTTACACGTCCTCCAATAACATTTAAATAATTTATAAAAATTATAGCGTGATCTCTTTCTTCCATTGCCTGAATTCTAAACCAATTGGCAAAACCATTTAAATTTCTTGATGTAAAGTATGCTTCAAAAGAAAGATAAAGATAACCAGAGTAAAACTCTTTTTGGATTTGATCATTCAAAAGCTGTTCAATTTTTTCACTAATCATATTGTCCCGTCTCCTTATTAATTATTAGAAATTATATTTTTATTTCAAAGTAGCATTCCAATAAAAGTTATACCCATATATAATACAATTCAAACTTTTTCCTATCAAAATTAGATTTTTTTGAATTTCTTTATTTCATGTTTACGTAAGCTCTTTTATAACTTTACGGGAAATTTGTTCACTATATCTGCTTTCATAATGCCCAGGCGCCCACCCTTTAATAAAACGATAAAAATCTGCCCACGCCACATGATACAGTTGCCGCCATTCCTTTTCTAAGGCCTCAAAGTCTATATTTTTCTCCTTAATTTCCAATGCTTTTTGTAATTCTCCGAAATAGTAAGCTAAAACATCGTTCTCCCAGCTTCCACATTCATCCTCATAAAGACAGCTGTCAATAAAATAGGCAATATCTTTCATTCCACAGCCGCCCCCAACATATTGAAAGTCTAGTGCAGCAACACTATTTCCATCGTCGGAAAAACAGAAGTTCTCAAGTTTTGCGTCACCATGAACAAATGTTTTAAATGTGCAACTGTTCAGTTTTCTGTCTATAGCTCTAGCAGCGTTCTTTAGCTCCGCATCCTTCATAACCTTAAGTTCCTCTAATCGCGTTTCTAAATGCCAGTATGTACCTTGCGCCCATAGCTTTTCAGGTTTTTCATCGATAAAAGTTGCATGGAAATAAGCCAACCACTTTAAACATAATTGCATTTCCTTCCACCCTACACTCTGCCTTCTCCTTTTAAAACCTGATGCATCAAGATCTTCAAATACCATTAAAAACTCACTTTTTTGCCACTCTAAAACATACCAATTAGGAATTCTACAATCGTCCCTACATTTCCGACCCCAATTTTCATAAAAAGCCATTTCAACTTTATAGGATTTCAGTTTTCTCTGAAAGGAAGTATTACCGCCGCGAGATTTCCCTGGGTGTTCAGGCAAACATACGTTTTTTACAATTACATTCTTTATTTCTCCCCCAGACAAGGCAAAACGCAATATTTTCCCATACCCTCCCCAAAGCTCCTGCACTTCTTCAACTTTATATAATTCTTTTGACCCCGTTGAGTTTAGAATCAACTTTTCAAAGCCTTTATTCATAACATTAATTCTCCATCTAGTGCTTTTTTTTAAGTTTAGCATACCGTAGCGTAAGGTTCAATCAAAGTGTTAAATTCCGCTGAACGAGCTATGCTCGTTCTTGACATCCCTAACAATAGCGCCGATGTTTACATTACCACAATTTTACCGTCACTTTAACTTGCAATTTATAATACTAAAAAACAAACTACATAATAATTGTGCTAAAAGAAAAAATATGATAATATTAATATATATTTTTCACATTTTATAAGAAGTATTAGGTAATTTTATGTTTATTGTATTTATTGCTTTAATATCGTTAGCATTGATAGTTTTTATATCAGACAGAAAATCGGAGCCAAACAGGTATATTAGCCTCATTATACTTTTTCTAAGTATGCGTCCTGCTGCGGACTCCTTTAAAATTTATATGATTCCTATAATTGAAGCCTATCAAATTAGTTTACTCAACCCTTCATTGCTCTTTAATGGATTTTTATATACTATTTCGATATACTTTCCCTTTTACTTTATTTTACTCTATTCAATGTCCTATTCTGACTTACTTCGGTTTAAGCATTCAATAAGTAAAATGATCTTAAAAAGCCTATTATTAATACCTCCTATATCAATGTATTTATTTACTCCTAGTGCATCACCTAATCCACAGTTTTCAACGAATTATTTACTGTTATTAGTATGGACAACCCCCTACGCTATTTGTTCTTTCGTTTTTCTTTTAGCTGCTTATCTTAAAGAGAAACACAGATTTATTAAAAACGAGCGTCTGATAAATATGGTTTTTATAATGCCTATACAAGTTATACTTATGCTTTCAGAAGTTATAATTCCACTATTTATGCCCCTATATCTCAACTACTTACATATAGCTCCAGTTTTTTACTTAATTATATATTTGTTATCCTTTTCATCAAAACTTGTCTTTTTAGGTATCCGGCACATTCTCCAAAAAAGGAGACGCTGCCATGAAAAAATGATACTCGATTCGAGTATGTCCGTATTTAATTACTCTATAAAAAAAGATCTCTCTAAGATATCTCTTTGTGCAACCCTTCTCAAAAATTACTCAAGTTTTTATGATAATGAAGAAGAGGAAACTATAGATGCAATGATGGAGAGTTCCTATAGTCTTTTAGATGTTATTAACAAAATGAACTTTCATGCGCAAGAAATATTCCTGCGCAATGAGCGTGTAGAACTTAAAGAGATAATATACAAAGTTATAGCTTTTAACAAAAGGCTACTTTCCAGTAAAGAAATTGAACTTTTTCTATCAATTCATGAAGATTTGAATATTTACTGTGACAAAGTGCATTTTACAGAACTTCTGAACAATATAATAAAGAATGCTCTTGAAGCTGTGAAATCTAATGGAATAATTGAAGTAAAAACTGAGTTAATCAACAAATATCTTTCTATTTCAGTAAAAGATAACGGATATGGTATTAAAGAAAGCAATATAAAAAAAGTATCAGAACCTTTCTTTTCTACAAAAAAAGGCAATCAGAACTATGGGTTAGGACTTTATTACTGTAAAAATGTTATTGAGAGCCACGGTGGTTTTCTTGAAATTAACGCTCAGAAAAAAGTCGGTGCTGAAGTTTTTATTTTCTTACCATCAAATAGGGTTCTTCCAAGCTATTCACATAGGTCAGGAAGCGTGCAAAACGGATTAAATAAAAATCGCTATTGCAGAAGATAACTCTAGATATTTCCTCTTAAGCGTTTTATAGCTTTACTTGATATCTTTCAGAATCTTTTCAAAAACTTTAGCATCCATTGGTTTATAAAAATAAAAACCCTGAATTTCATCACAAAGATTTTCTTTAAGAAACTCCAACTGTTGTTCATTTTCCACACCTTCTGCTAATACTTTAAGTCCAAAGGTTTTCCCTAATTGCAGCATAGCCTTGATTATACTTTCGTCCTTTGAACCCCTGTATATACCTTGTATAAATCTCATATCAATTTTTATCTTGTCAACGGGCATAATTTTCAATCTACTTAACGATGAATATTCTGTACCGAAATCATCTATAGAAATCGAAACTCCTAATGACTTCAATCTATTTAACGTATTTATTATATAGTCTGCATCATAAGCGGCAATACTTTCAGTGATTTCGAGCTCAAGAAAGGTTGGAGACAGTTGTGTTATATTAAGTATGCTTTCTATAGTTTCAACCAGATTAGGATTTAGAAACTGTCCTAAAGACAAGTTAACAGCCATTTTTATCTGTTTGTAACCGGCCTTTTGCCATAATTTATTCTGCTCGCATGCTTCGTTAAGCACCCATTGACCTATATGATTGATCAGTCCACTCTTTTCAGCTAAAGGAATAAATACTCCTGGTGAAATTATTCCTTTTTGAGGATGCCTCCATCTAATCAGGGCCTCCACCCCTACTATTTCAGCAGTTACCGTATTTACTTGCGGTTGATAATTCAATATAAATTCCTTCCATTGTATAGCAAGATGCAAACTGTTTGTAAGGCTTGCATTTTCTTCAATTTCCTTTTGAAGAACGGAAGAAGACATAGTATATTTGTTTTTACCGTTCTCTTTTGAAATATTCATTGCAGCAGAAGCATTTTTAACAAGATCCTCCGGTTCACTTCCATCTAAAGGGCACACAGAAACACCCATACTGACAGTTATAAAGAACTCTTGGTTACCCATTTTTATTGATTTTTTAAAACTGTCGGTAATTTTCGAGGCAACTGCACATATATCTTCAATATTTGAAACCTGCGGAATCATTATTACAAACTCATCCCCTCCAAAACGGGCTACAATGTCATATATACGAAGGCAGCTTGAAATCCTCTCACCTATCTTCATCAACAAAGAATCTCCGCCATCATGACCTAATGTATCATTAACATATTTAAAGGAATCTATATCAACAAAAGCAACTCCCACAAGCTTCTCTGAACGTTCTGCCATCTTTATTGCACCTTTTAGCTGATTCATAAACATAGCTCTATTTAAAAGACCTGTCAAAGTATCGTAATTTGCCCTATAATTAATTTCTTTTTCAGCGTCCACCTTTAACATTACATCAGAAATCAAGTGAGCTAAAACTTTAAGGGTCTCCTTTTGATACTCTTTAAATTCTAATACATGATTTGCACTTTCAAAACCCATCAGGCCTATTGTATAATCTTGATTCAATAATGGATTGATAATTGTAGATTTTGTTTCTCCACCTTCGATATATTCCTCAGAGGTTGCAGCCACATCCGATAAACATATGCACTCTTGCTTTAAAAATTGTTTTATGTTCATTAACTCTAATATTCTTCCTGCCCTTTCTTCTTTAGCATAATCATCCGTTGATGATTTCGCATCGGAACACCATTCGAAAAATTTCATTTCTTTTGGACCATCTGGAAAAATCAAAACATAAATACGTTCTATCTTGTAATACTCTCCACATAATCTTAGAACATCGTGCACTCTGTCTTCTATATTACTTTCATTAGTATTTATAAATATCGAAGATATTCGGGAAAGCAGCTTTTGAACACATAATTTTTCTTCGTTTTCAAATATCCTCTGGGTATAGACACGATTAATATAAAAAGCCATAAAAAATATTATAAGTAGTATCAATATTCTAACTACGTGATCTGCGCCTGTGAATTGGACAACCATTACAGAAGGCGATTTAATCCAAATCCATATTAGAGTAAGCAAGGTAGCTATTCCATTTAATACAAGCATACGTTTTTGGCTAAATGCAATGCCCGACAAGAAAAATATTATAGGAATTATCCCCCCATAAACAGGTGAATAATTAAAATACCTCAATATAATAACTGGTATTGACAATGCTAGAATAATATTTGACAATAAATCCTTGTAAACAAATTTGACTCCAATTTTCTGAATAATCTGAAGTGAAAATCCAACAAAGGCTAAAAAAGCACCAAATATCAAAACCGATTCTAAGGACTCCCTACCCGTGAGATACATAGTCCCAATATTAGCAAAAGCACCTAACAAAAAAGCAAAACTTAAACTTAAATATAACTTCGTACGGTTGTTTTCACTAAGAATGTAAAAGTTAACCGCTGTTGTATTACTCTGTTCTATAAAGCCATGTGTTTTGACATAATAAAACATAACGGTTACTGGAATAAGGAAAAGCAAAGGGGCTATTTGTGGTATCTTAAATGAGAATACAGAATTGATAACAAATTCAGACATAGTACCGATCAAGAATGTCAACAAAGCGGAAGCGCATATAATATAAACTTTCTTTTTTCTATCCTTTTCCTTTATTTGCTTTGCCCAACTTAAAAGAAGTTTAATTCCTGCTAAACAAAAACTTATATAATAAATAGTATATAACCAATCCCATAAAGTATTGTAGGATACATTCACCCAACCAGTTTGTGTCTTAACTAGATTATAAGTTTCTTCACCTTGCTTGCTATATAGTCCAAAAACAGAAACATTGATAACTACAGGAAAGTATAAAAGCAGATATACCCACTTTTTCTTTAAAAGCTCATCTTTTTTAGTTAGAATAAGACAAAAGTGAAGAAAAAAACTAAAAAAGGTTCCCCAACCAAAGGCGCCTATTCTCCTCCATAAGAGACAAGTTTCATAATCCTGAGCAGTATTTGAAATAGCCATGGTAAATGACCACAATGCCAAACTTAGGCAAATAATAAAAAAGATAATATGTAGTATTGACTTTGTATTTAATGACATAACAACCAAGCCATAGAGTAAAATAATAGCAGTTGAAACAAGGAACATCAATGAAAACACATATGGTAAAGGCATACTACTAAAAGCCTCCTTCAACCTTTGCGAATATATACATTAGACACTCAAATAATGAACTTAAGCTCACATTAGGTGGTTAATAATTGTTTAGTGTGTTTCAAGAAATATATTGGGTCATTTCAAAAAAATACCTGTACAATAATTAAGTCACAAAGCAACCTTATTTATATATTCGACAAAAAGTTTATTAATCCTCTAACAAAAAGAGACTCTTTGTGCAAAACTATGAAATATCTTTTTTGTTCTTTCTTAGCATATATAATGCAGTTTCTTGATCAACTGGTCTGCTAAAAAGATATCCCTGCATCATATCACAATCATGCTCCAACAAATATTCTCTTTGAACTTCATATTCAACACCTTCAGCTACTACATAGTGCCCAAGTTTATGAGCCATAGAAATAATATCACCTGTAATTGCATCTTTTGGGCTAATTCTGGTCAATTTATCAATAAAATACTTATCTATCTTTAAACAATTTACATTTAACTCCCTTTCCCTAGCAAGAGATGAATAGCCTGTCCCAAAATCATCAATCGCAATTTTCATTCCCATCATTTTGATCTTGTCTAGTCTTTCATTTATTTCATGATAATTATCCGCAAAAACAGATTCTGTTATCTCAACATTTAGATTTCTAGGGTCGACTCCTGTTTCTTCAACTAAATCTACTAAGTCTGTCAAAAAAGTCTCACTAAGAAGCTGTATGGCTGAGACATTAAAGGACATTAAAATCGACTCATACCCTTTCTGCTTTAGAATAGCCGCAAAACAGAAAACAAGCCGCATAATTTTTTTACCTAAAGGCAATATAAGTTGCGAGGTTTCAGCAATTGGTATGAATTCAGCCGGTGACACAAATCCGATACTTTCATTTTTATATCGTGCTAAAGCTTCAAATCCAACAATTTCATTGGTTTTCATATTTATAATTGGCTGATAAAGCATAAATAAAGACGTATCATGTTGTTCATATATAGTCTTAGTTAATGCCTGAATGATTGCAACGTCCCGCTGCAACTTCTCATCCATCTCTTTACTATAAAAGCAACAACTGAATCTATAACTATTACTTATTTTTTCAGCAGCTAAATACGCTTTCTTCAATACACTCTCCACATCACTTGTATTACTATTGTCAATTTCAAGCACTCCGATATTAAAGTTGGTTGTTTTTTGATAAATCTTTTTCTCCAGTTCTTGGATAAGCCTTTCGCAAAAATCACTTAATTCCTGCCTATCTTGATATTTAGTAATATAAAAAGCAAAGTGATCTAGAGAAATATGAAAAAGCAAATATTCCTCTGAGGATAGATGCAATAAACACTCTGATATGTCCTTAAGTAATTCCTGTCCATAACGAAAACCCATAGTGCTGCTGATATTACTAAATGTACTGACATTTAGCATGATGATAGCACTTTTAAATATATTATTTGTTTTGTTATAAGTCAAATACGTTTCTTCAAAAGTCCTTAGATTGGATAATCCTGTCAAAGGGTCCCGTTCACTTAAATATTTTAGTTTCATTTCATTATTTTTTCTATCATTTATATCAATAATAAGGCCTTCTAAACATATAACATTTCCATCCTCATCGTAAATGCCCTGACCTTGTTCCCAAACCCATTTAATCTCCCCGGAAGAAGTAATGATTTCGTACTCCTCTTTTAGTTTCACATGATTTTTAATGGCTATATCCCATTTTCTCCATAGATATTCATGGTACTCCGGCTTTATCAAATCATTAAATGACAGGTCCCTATTGAACAAAAGACTTTCAGGACTGTATCCAGTCAACTCAAGACATCCATTTGAAACATATTGCATTGTCCATTCTTTATCGTAATTGCAGCGATACATCATGCCCGGTATATTGTCCAACAGTACGGCTTTACTGCGCTCGCTGTCAAAAAGCTCTGTTTCTATGTTTTTTCTTGTAGTAATATCTTGAACTAAGCTTATATGATTAAATTTTGAGCAATCATTAAGTTTTAATCTGGCCACTACTATGTTTGCCCACACAATATTCCCATTTGGTTTTATATACCTCTTTTCCATTGAATAACCTTCAATCTCACCGGCTTGCATCCTCCGATAGTCTTCAATATCCTTTTGAAGATCATCAGGGTGAGTAATTCCACTCCAACCCAAATTCATGAGTTCTTCCTTAGTCCTCCCGGTAATTTCTTCAAATCTTCTATTGATTATGGGAACATTATCATTGTTAGAATCAAAAGGTTGATAAGAATATGATATAGCAATACCTATAGGTGCTTGCTCAATTATTGTTTCAAGAGTGGAACTGCTTTCATTCAACTTCTCTTCATAAAGCCTCTGTGTGCGTATTATTTCAAGATGAACTTCAATTCTGGCTTTGAGTGACTTTATATGAAAGGGCTTTGTTATATAATCTGCAACACCAAGTTTTAAGCCTTCAATCTCTCTTTCAATCTCATCGTAATTTGAAAGAACAATTACACGTATTTTATTATATGTATCATTGGCTTTTAATCTATTAAGTAGGTACAAACCATCTATTTTGAACAAATCTGCATCTATTATGACCAAATCTATATCTCCATTATTTTCAATTTGTTCTATGGCTTGTAAACCATCACAAGCAATTAGTATTATATAATCACTTAGCAAGTGCTTAATACTTGTACAGTTGGTTGCAGAATTGTCTACTATCAGTATTTTACCATTCATTTATATCCCCCTAACTTAGAACTTACATGTCACTCATTTTTATTATTTGCTAAAAAACAGCAAATTAAAGTTCCAGTCTGATATGCTACTTTTTTTAGATAGGTTCTTAACTGATATTTATTTTTGTAAAGTAAACTCACAAAAGAGATGTCATCCTTAAAAGTGATTACATTTTATAGATAGTTCATGAAAAGCTATTTTCCCATATATTGTTTTCTCATTGCTGACAATCCTACAAACAGCACTTATGTATTTATTATACGGATCCTGTCTAATAATGTCAACACCTATAAAAGTGTAAACCAAATTTTTAGAAAAGGCTTACTCCGTCAAGAACTCACACTACTTTCGCATAAACAAACTTCTTTTTGGTTTGCATAAGACAATTCTCATCTTATGGGATTTGTAATTAGTGCTGCGGCGACTGCCACAACAAAGAATATTGAAACAATGATAGCTAAAACAGTCATCTTCTTGTAATTAATTACAATAAGAACCCTAACCCTTACATTTGTCTTACCAAATGCCGTTGACACAAACACTTTGTCATTAGAGCTCCAGTTTACCAATGCCCGGGCATAATCCTTTCGCTCCGCTTTAGAAAAATGCTTTACAGCTTTTAAATCACAGGTCAACTCCATATCTTTCAAAAATAACTTTAAGAAAACCCATACAAGGGGGTTGAACCAATGTATACACGCTGTAATAATGCCCAATAAACGAAAAAAATTATCCTGCCTCCTTATATGTATTTGCTCATGCAATAATACATATTCCAATTCTTTTGAATGCTTATTAAACTTAGGCGGGATAATTATTTTCGGTCTAAACACACCAAACACCATCGGGGTATCCACTGTATCACTTACATAAAGGTTATCTTTAAAATGCTTTGCTTTCCGCAATTCACTTCGTGTAAGATTGTAAATAATAGCCACTGTCAATATTGCAGAAACAGCTACAACAATCCAGGTAAAAGCAGCAAAACCAAAAAAATTCTCCCAAAAAACATTTTTATAGGCAACAGGATAGTACTCCCGCGCTGCACCAACATAGTTCGCAGTTGTTAAATCAATTTTTGTAACTGGCACTATATTCGGTAAAGGTACGACTTTTTTTATTAATCCCTTTGCAAAATTAAAAAGACTTATTTCACTTGAAAAAGCAAATGGAAAAACAAGACGTATAAAGACCAAACCCCATAATGCATATGTGCCAATTCCGGAAATCTTTCTATTAAGTCTAAGCAACATCAATAATACACCTACTAAAGATGCAGTAATGCTCATATTCAACAGAAAATAAAACACTGTATTGACCATTGCATTCAACACTTTATTCACCACTCTCTTCAATGATGCGCTTTAGTTCTTCAATTTCATCTGCACTTAATTTCTGTTTATTTATGAATGCTGCAAAAAAAGCTTTTTTAGATCCATTAAATAGCTTGTTGATAAGGTTTTCAGTTTCAATTTCCTGAACCTGTTCTTTAGTAACAAGTGGACTACACACAAAATTGGGTTCATCTCTTTTAATTGCATTTTTCTCTACGAGTTTTTTTATTATGGTGTAAGTTGTATTCTTATTCCATTCATAAGCTTCATTTGCTAACAGAGTCAACTCCTTAGCAGTAATAGGTGCCTTCCCCCATAATAGCTTCATCAGCTTTAATTCACTATCAAAAAGTTTTATTGGTTTCATATATCCTCCAAGACTATAACAATAGTTTACTTTAAAACTATCATACTAGTCTACCTTTGTCAATCGCTTTCTTTGTAGGTGCACTTTTTACATGTACAACCTATTCCATATTAATATGCAGACGTTTCTTGATTTAGGAGCTTTGAAAATTTAGAAAGGAATTTCTTCGAAATATTATGTGAACCATCTATAGACTATATGAATATAATGTTATAAAAGAAAAAAGTGAGGTGCGAGCAAAAATGTATAACTATTTGTACAATTATTCATACAACCCATATTCCAGACAACCAATAACCCCCTCATACATCAGGCTTCTACATGCTTCGCCAAATGCACCGGCCGTCGATATATATGCAAATGGAAGTCCTCTAGCAAGAAATCTTAGCTACAGAGGGTTTACCGAGTATTCAGCTATCCCTGGCGGAAATTATAATATTGTTATTTTTCAGGCCGGTCAAACTACCAATCCCGTTTTAAGTGCAAATATCAACATACCTGGTGGATCTATATTTACTGTAGCAGCTATAGGTTTGCTTCCAAACATAACCCTGCTTCCAGTTGAAGAACCTCGGATGAATATTCCAGCCGGCAAGCTAATGCTAAGGTTTGTACATCTTTCCCCAAATGCACCTAATGTTGACTTGGAAATGCAACCGGGGGGAATGGCCTTCAGTAATGTTGCATATCAAGGTGTAACCCAATATATACCGATAAATCCTGCAACATATACTTTTAACCTTAAGGTTACTGGGACAGATCAAAGAGTTTTATATGTTCCAAATATCAGATTGGAAGCGGGGCGATTCTATACTATTTATGCTATTGGCATAGTAGCAGGAAACCCACCTTTACAAGTGATTATTCCTTTGGATGGTAATACTTACATTCCATAATTCGCTCTCAAGAAATGGGCTAGCGACTGGTTTAAAAACATGTAGTAGATTGTTTGAAATTGGTGAGGTTGAGAAGGTCTCTGTGAGAAAGTGGGGTACTCGCCGCCGTGCAAATGCATATTATTCCAAGAACTAAGCTACAAGCCTAA
>CAYXPB010000136.1:0-13822 GCA_964466645.1 uncultured Acetivibrio sp.
ACTTGTCAATTACGCAGCATAGAATGAGAAATATTCAATTGCCGGAATAATAATAATGAGATTTTATATTTTGGTTTGAGAATATCTGAAAGTTATGAGAGGCCGCGTCCTGCGGCCAGAAACCAGTTGCGGAATAGGAGCTAACCATCAGGCCATCGCATAACACGCCCAAACCGCCATGTCAGCAGTAAATCGGCGAGGACACCGCTTTACTGCTGCCACAGCGGCTGTGGGCGGGACCGTTGTATGCAATTTTGCCGCAAAGGATTTATAGTAGTTTGCGCCAGAAAATAAGAGCGGGGGCGGAGCAAAAAAAGAAATCAATATGACTTTTTTAGGGAAAAATTGAATTTGATATTTTCTACACATTTTATATAGGGCAAAATATGATTGGATGGAATTTTGAAAGTTCATTTGTAGCATTTTTAGATATCTTAGGATATAAAGAATTGATTAAGAATAATGAACACATAGACTTAACGAAATTATACGACCACATAATCCCAATTATTACAGATCACAATCAGACAAATCTAACGAAAATAGAAGCTAAAAATCAATACATTGATCTACAGAATAATTCAAATGTCTTTAGCACAATGGTGTCTGATTCAATCATATTATGGAGTGAAGATTGTACAATTACTTCTTTTGTAAAAATTATTGATTTAATAGCAACTATTCTCTCTAATGGTGTGTTCCATTATTTCCCTATTCGTGGAGCGATGACAACCGGTACAATTTCCGGTAAATACTATAATAAAAATAATTCTTTTTCACAATTACAATTATATGGAAAACCCATAGTGGAAGCGTACGAATTAAGTGAAAGCGCAAATTGGATGGGTTGTGAAGTTGCAAAAGAGTGTATTGAAATGATACATGAAGATGAAAACTTAGACTTCAAAGAATTACTTGAAGAAGAGTATATAGTTGAATATGAAATACCGAAAAAGAATGGTGAAATAAAAGTTTGCTATGCATTAAATTGGATGAAACACTGCAGTTGGAAGAAATATTATTCTGCAGAAGAAATTAAATATTCGATCGAGGATTTAATAAGGAAGTCATTTGCAGGCCATCATAAATCATCTAACAATTGGAATGTAGAAGCAAAAATACTTAATACTTTAGATTTTATAAAGGATGTCGGCAGGTATGATCTTAATTACAAGAACTGGCCCAATGCTGTCGAATTGTCAAACAAATTAGAATTCGAAGAATAGGATTTATTAAAGGGATATTACAACACATATATATGAATGAAATGGAAAGGAAAAACGGCGATGTTGAATAAAAACCAATACTACTCTTTAATGATTGTATCACTTTTAATAAGCATTGCATTATCACTTGGAATGTTTTTTGTGATTTATGATCAAAATGATAGCATCGTTATATCAGTATGTTTTAGCGTTATTCCTGTACTTATAGCTTGTGGAATAATTTCAATTTATTTCTTTAGCTTGAAAGATGTTAATTTTGAGTTATTTAAAGTAATGAGTGGGATAGCTAAAAGTTTTTTTAAAATATTAACTTTTGGTATTGTAGCATTTGGAATAGGAATTGGATTGAAAATACCAATCCAAATTGGACATGACATTTACGATTTCTATAAATCTAATGAAAATATTCAAAAGCAAATTTATGCTAACAACATTATGTCAAATTCAAACTGGGCAAGTTCCAATATTACAATAGGAAATGTATCCTATTTTGAAGAGAACTATTATAATAACCCAAAGCCTATTATGAAGTTTAAAGCTTACAATAAATCGAAAGTCGCACTCAACAAAATCGCTATTAGGGTAACTGTACAAAATCATAAGAATGATACATTATACAATAACGTCTTTGGTGTAGATTGTAATATCTATCCTGATAATAATGAAACTCTGAAACAGTATTTACCGAAGAAGTTTTTTGATTTTATAGGATATAACAAAATTACGATTACTCCTCAAAGTGCAACAATAAATCAGTATTTTTCTAATAACGTAAATAGTAAAAACTTGTCGATTCTATTGAGTAATTAAAATAAATATGAAATGATTGCAGGAATAAGAGCCCCCGCGGAAATAAGAATAAGAGGGCGCAAACTAAGAAGATTTGGTAGCTTGCGGCAAAACAACACACAACAGCCGCATGCCGGGTGAAGACACCCCAAATTGCGCTGATACTGGTGGTAGGTAAAATTATCGCCTGGTCAAGACTCGAGGACTCGCTTAGACAGGCAATAATTTTACAATGATTATAGGCGCAACTTCGGCATGCGGCGGAACGTTATATGTCATTTCCGATCAAGATTTTGACAATAACTCGGCATCCATGCCTCGAAAAACTTTTATAATACACTAAACCTTGACCGACTAGTTAAAAAAGCTTATATTACAGCATATGATATCAGGTGATGTAATATGATAAGTGTTATGGAGGTTTAAATGCCAAAATGGATGAATATCGAAGAAGCTGCTAGTTATGTTGGCTTGGGCAAAACTGTTCTCTATGCCATGGTTAAGGATGGTTCAATTCCAGCAAACAAGGTTGGACAAAAATGGTTGTTAGACTCTGACAGCTTAGATGGTTGGATCAGAGCTAATAAACCTATAGAAGATTTTTTTATCAAAACAGATTTTAATATCCTTGAAAATCCACAACTAAGAGAACCACAGATAGAGGCATACACAAGATTGTATGATTACTTTTCTGATAACAATCAAAAGGCAATAGTTCAAATACCTGTAGGATGTGGAAAATCTGGTCTTGCAGCATTAATTCCATTTGGAATTGCACGTGGAAGGGTACTGGTTATAACGCCAAACCTAACAATAACAAAAGGAATGCTTGAGACTCTTGATATTACAAATCACCAAAAATGTTTTTGGAAGTCAAGAAATGTCTTGAAAGATATTGATATGATAGGTGGCCCTTTTGTATGCAGTTTAGATACTGGAAACATTTCAATTGCAGAAAAATCTCATATTGTAGTTACGAATGTTCATCAATTAGCAACCAACGAGAATAAATGGCTTACAAAATTTAATCATAATTTCTTTGATCTGATTATTATTGACGAAGCTCACCATTCTGCAGCAGACAGCTGGAAAAAGGTACTTGAATATTTCCCCGAAGCTAAAGTTGTAAACATGACTGCTACACCTTTTAGAAGTGATAAAGCAGAAATTGATGGAAAATTAGTTTTCCGATATCCATTTAAAAGAGCGACATTAAAAGGGTATGTTAAGCAGATCCAAGCTTGGTATGTTGCACCAAGTGAATTAACATTTACAGCAAAAGGTGAAACCAAAACATACACACTTGAAGAAGTATTACAACTGAAAGAAAAGGATTGGTTTAGTAGAGGCATCGCTTTATCTGAAGTATGTAATATAAGCATTGTTGATAACAGCCTACAAAAACTTGAAGAACTTCGTGATACAGGAACCCACCATCAACTTATTGCAGTTGCTTGCAGCATTGATCATGCAAAAACGATCAGATCTTTGTATTCAGAAATCTATAGCCAGATGGCAACAGAAGACAAAGAGGATGTACTTAGAAAATTGAAAAGTGGAGAATTAGATTGTATTGTCCAAGTTCAAATGCTTGGAGAAGGATTTGACCATCAAAAGTTGAGTGTTGCAGCAATTTTTCGACCTTTCAGAACATTAGCCCCATATATACAATTTGTAGGGAGAATCCTAAGAGTTATTGTTCAAAATAATCCGACACATCCAGATAATTATGGCCATATTGTCACACATTCTGGTATGAATTTAGATCAGCGATTAAAAGAATTTAAACTATTTGAAAAAGATGACCAAAAGTTCTGGGATGAAGTAATTGGGGGTAAAGCCCCTGAAATTCCAAGAGATATCCAATCTGGTGAAAAACGATTAAAAAATACAGAAAGCACTATTGTTAATAACGAAATAGTTGATTCGTTAATAGGAGAGAATTTTACAACTGCCGATGATGAAGATCTAATACAAGAATTAGCTGATAAATTAGAAGCTTTAGGCTTAGATTCATCAAGTGCTCGGGAGATATACTTAAAACAAAAAGCAGATGAGATAAGAACAAGTAAAGCAGCACAACCTTTCCAAATTCAACCTCAGAATGAATGGAATGAATTGCGTAAGAGATTACAGGAAAAAGTAAACCGTTCAGCAAACATGTTACTCAATCGGTTGGAGTTGAATCGTGCAAGAAGGGATTTAGTGAACAAAGGAATTAGCGCAAACAATAACTTTACAGCTTGTATCACATTGATAAATAGAGAAATCAAAAAAGAAAATGATAAGGAAAGAAAGGATTGGACTATAGATGATTTTAAAAATACTATCAACAATTTAGATGATATTCTAAATACTTTGACAAGATACTGGAAGGTACAATTAGATGGCAAAAAGAGGTAAAATACCGTCATTGATTTCCGGATCAAATGGAAAACCAAATCTTGTTACTGCTACGAGAAAGCGTACGTGCAAGAGGTGTCAATGCTTAATCAATGCTGGTCAGAAACTATTTGAATATCCAAAAAGCGGAAATGGGTTTAGTAATCTGCAGCCAGTATGTCTTTCTTGTTTTAAAGAAATTATTGATCAGACAGAAAGTGATCTATTAAAAATTAAAGAAAATTGGAGAGAGGCCGCTGAAGTAAAAAATTAAAAAGTCCATCCATGAACTTTTTAATTATCAAATTATGATCGGAAACGACATATAACAGGGCGTATATGCGGCGGGCTTCGCCCTTGGCCTTCGGCACATTCGGCATTCGCCGAACGTCATATACGCCCGGAACGTTGGTGGACATAGCCTGGGGCGAGGAAAAGAAATAAGACCCCCCCGCAGAAAGAAAAAAATAAAAGTTATTATTAAAACAAGCTTTACGGAGGTAAAATGGCCAGAATTTTATTAATATTTATTATCCATTTTTTCTGTTCAACTATATACGGCTTTTGGGAAAGTACATCTGGCCCAAAAAGAAATGATACACTTCTTTCTATTACACGTCTTGCATCAAATGGTAAATCGCTCTTCGCAGGTACTGATAAATATGGTATCTATTGTTTTGATTCGGATAGTTCGAAATGGCATTCGTTAAGCGCTATTCAAGATACTGTTATAAGCCTTTATGTTTACAATTCATACCTTTTTGTAGGTTATAGAAATGAGGGTTTATACAGGTCTGCTGATTCAGGTAAGACTTGGGTTAATATTTCTCAAAAAATTCTTGCGGACTATCCTGACGGTAAGATTAATGTCACTGTCGGCGATAGAACAACACATCTCATATCTACGAATAATTATTTGTTTGCAGCATCTTTCGGTTCAAGCGTCGGCGGTATATTTCGATCCTCAAATAGTGGGCTTACTTGGGAACGTTCAGATTTTGGTATTCCTAATTTTCGTTATACACAAACAATTGTTAGTATTGGTAATGATTTGTTTGCTGGAACTGCTTATGGTATCTATAAATCTACAAATGAGAATAGTTGGACTTCTGCCAGTTCTGGCTTTAATAGTATTACTCAGCAGATTAAATCAATGCATGTTGCAAAGACTATTCTTTATGCTTCAAATGTTGATGCCAGTTGTGCACGATCAACTGACTTTGCAGCATCTTGGGAAATGCTCTCACCACGCAAAAGTGGTTATGGGCTTCCAGCAAATTGTTGGGGAAATTATGATTCAGTAATTTTTGCCGGTACAGACCTTGGGGTTTTCCGTTCAGCCGATTACGGTAGAACATGGTCGGAAATCAATGACAGTTTACCTCCATCTAAAAATATTAATGGAATGGTTTTTCATGATTCGGCTTTATATGTTGGAACAAAGAAAAAGTATGCCGACCAGTCAGCAGCAGGGGTATGGAAATTATCCAATTTTATGTTCACTCCTACAACTTCTATAAAGAATAAAGTTGCATTAAAAACAGAACGGTTCAATATTATTAGCCAGTATAATAGCCAGTTATTACTTAATGCATTGTCGACAGGTGTTACAGAAATAAACATTTATAGCTTACATGGTAAAGCATTGGTGAATTTGAAAATTGATTGTATCAAAAATAAAAAACATTCTTTACCCGCACATTTGTCTACAGGGTATTACATTTTTCATATTAGGACATCAAACATCAATACAAGTATACAACACTTTGTTTATTGATATATGGAGATAATGTGTAATAATATGCAATCCGATATAAATATACAAAATATTATTTCAGTATTCCAAGAGATGAACCAATACTTTACAAGTTCTTTAAAAATTATATGGCCTACTGTTGGTAGCCGTGGTTTTACTGAGTCTAATATGGTACAATCATTCCTATTTTATTGTAAATCTAAATTCAATGCTATCATTTATTCGGAAGTACCTTTTCTTTACAGGTCAAGAATAGATGGCCTTGCTTTTATAGATTTCAACCAGTCAGCACACATTTTGTTAATCGAAGCTAAACGTGTTAAGGAAAATCAATACAATAGTGCATATTTTGGAATTGGAAGAGACACAAATAGAATGCTTGAAACTGACCGCATAATAAATATTCTCGAACGAATCATCAAGAAAGATATTTTTAGTGTAACTGTTCAACCAATTTTTTTAGCAGATGTTTGGGTTGGTAATAAAAATAGATCTGAAGAAGTTAAGGCAAAATGGGAAAGTAAAAATGAACAGGATTCATTATTTTTTTGTTGGGAAACTAAATTTAGTGATGCCATATGGCGTTCTGAATCTGGTAAAGTAAAATACCACCAGATGTTAGCAATAGGTGGAGCAAAATATTTTTACAAAAACAATGAAAATAAATGGGATATTAAATAAGAGGACTTGCAATTCTCTTATATGCACAAAAAGCAAGGAATAAGAGCGGGGGGGGGAAGAAAAAGATCGCCCCAGTCAACGATCCACCAACACGGCAAGGTTGACATGCTCAAAGCAGCACGATCAACCGTTGCCGAACCCGTTGTTTGGCAATTGGCAGCCGGCACGGAAATAAATAAGAAAATATGATTTCTAATTAAATTTATAATGCGTTTTGTTAATAAAGGGTGAGCTTTTACCTTCTTTAAATAAGGCACATCTGGAGGGCAACATTTTAATGGAAACTTATCATTATAATATCCCTGTATTGTCGGAAAGTGATGTCGAGCAAAAAATAGTCTATCCGCTCCTGTCTAATCCGATACCTATTGGTATGGGATATGTAAGCTACGACATTCTTACTAAAGCTGATATAAGGAAATTGGTTATAGATAAAGGCAAAAACCAGCGTCTTTACTTTCCAGATTATGCAATTATTATAGATGGTTTACCTGCTGCTATTATCGAGGTAAAGGCACCTAACCAAGATCTTGAAAATGCAGCACGAGAAGCAAGGTTGTATGCAAGTGAAATAAATGCAACATTTAAAAGAAATATAAACCCATGCAGCAGAATAATAGTAACTGATGGTATAATAATTAAATGCTACTATTGGGATGAAAATGAGCCAACTGTCGCCATACCAATTACTGATTTAGTACCATTGAACGAAAACTTTCACCGGGTACTGCAGTTTATTGGTAAAACGACAGTTGAAACAAGTATAAAGAGCCTTAAAAAATCTATTAGAAAAGATACCCGGTTTGTAAGGCCTGTAACTATGCTTGGAGGTAAATCCATCGAAAACGCAACTGTTGGGGAAAATTCTTTTGGTTCCAATATTTCTCTTGAATATAGATATCTCTTTAATCCTGATACAATGGATGAGCGAAATGCAATCGCAACCAATGCATATGTCCCCTCAAAGAGAAAATTATCGCATGTCGCACCCATTGATAAAATTATCAGAGCTACACTCCCACGCAGTGCAATCAATTCAACCAAGATCGATAATACATCAAATCCAGTAGAAATGTTTGATCAAATATCGCGAACTAAAAGGAATATAAATCAACTCTGTATCCTGATCGGAAGTGTAGGTTCAGGGAAATCAACATTCACTGACTATTTGCGTGAAGTAGCTTTACCAAGCCAAATAAGTGACATGACTGACTGGGTAAATGTTAACTTAAATAAAGCACCAATAAATCGAGAATTGATCTACAAATGGTTAGTTGATCAATGTATAAATAGCCTAAAAGCCAAATTCACTCATATAGATTTTGATCATATTGATACAATTAAAAAACTGTATTCTAAAGAATTGCGAATTGTCGAAAAGGGGCGAGCTGCACTTTTTCCACAAGATTCTGAAAAGTACCTGGAAATAATATCCGAAGAACTTAAACGTTTGCAATTAGATTACCAGTGCACATTAGCGGCGATGATCCGTTTTCTTTTTACGGGCCAACAGAAATTACTTATTGTTGTATTGGATAATTGTGACAAAAGAAACAGAGATGATCAACTACTTATGTTTGAAGTTGCCACTTGGCTTAAGGACAGTTTCGAATGTATGGTATTCCTACCATTGCGTGACTCTACATATGACCAATACGGTTCCGAACCCCCTTTGGATACAGTTATCAAAGACCTTGTATTCAGAATTGATCCACCATTACTTGAAAAAGTAATTTATGCTAGGTTACATTATGCTCTTAGGGAGATGGACCAATCTAATAAATGTTTCACTTATATGCTTCCTAATAATGCAAGGGTTGAGTGTAAAAGCAATGAAGTAGCATCATACTTAAAATGTATGGTCAGTTCATTGTTTCAGGATCATTTGTTCAAACGTATTATAACTGGTCTTGCTGGTAGAAATATTCGAAAAGGATTGGAAATACTTTTAGATTTTTGTAAAAGTGGGCACATTTCAGAGGAAGAAATATTTAAAATTCGGCAATCAAACGGTGAATACTCCCTACCCTCACATCTGATTGCTCGTTTATTATTTAGAGGGATGAGAAGGTTCTATTGCGATGAACATTCAAATATTAAAAATTTATTTCATTCAGATCCAACAGATGACTTGCCAGATCCATTTATTCGGGTTCTAATACTACAATGGCTGAAGAATAAATTTCGTGATTACGGCCCTACAAAACAAAAAGGATTTCATAAGTTTGATTCTTTGATTACAACATTGCAACAAAATGGACATGTTAGAAATAGGATTATATCTGAAGCAAAAGAACTAAGAGATGCAGGATGTATCGTATGTGAATCACAAGTAGATGATATGTCACCAGAAGATCTTATAGCAATTACTCCAGCTGGTTTTACACATCTGAGCCTTCTCGATGATACAAGATATCTTTCGACAATAGCTGAAGATACATATTTCCGTAATACTGAGATTGCAAAGGCAATTTCTATAAATATGACCAGTCAAGGTTTGTTTTCTACAGCTCCAAAACAGGCAGAACTTGATACATGTAAACACCTTTTATCCTATTTAGACGATTATCGTTTAAGTTACCTTTTTCCAGATAATTTGATATTAGCTGATGAAAATAGTACCCATTTGTTTGAAATTAAAGCATTAAAAAATACAATCGAAGCTCGTGTTGCAAGCGATTCCAAATACATAGCAAGGAAAAAATTAATAGAGAATTACCCAACTGGAACATGGGTTGAGGCTCAGATTACCTCAGTAAAGGATTTCGGATTTTTTGTTGAATTTGATGTATCTGGGTTTGGATTAGTACACAAGTCAAATTTTGGTGTTATTCCTTCTTATAAAATTTCACAACTTGAAGAAGGTAATTGGGTGATAGTTGAAATAATCGAATATCGATCGGACCATAAAAAGTTCTACCTTAAGTTAGTTGATGTTTAAAAACTATTTATTATTATCGATTATTAATTTAGACTGTTGTAATATATTGTATTTGCCAATTATTAATTGGAATTCAATTTTAAAAAGAAAATATTTTGATTTAATAATATACCTTTATTAAATATCATAGTTATAAATTTACAGGTGTCGAAATTAGATCGTGAGTTGTGTGAAAAAGAGTGCCGGCTAACCAACAGACAAACAACAAACAAATGCCGGGCGAGTACGCGCAAATGCTGAGTACAGCACTTCGGCATTTGTCGACCGTTGGTGGCCATGTCTGCCTGTGCGGAAATAAGACGCGCGCGGAATGGGAAAAAAAGAGTAATAAAAACCTGATCGAAGTATCACGGAAAGATAATAATTTTAGATTTTATGAATTTTAGAATTATCAAATATAGGAACGCTTTTCGCATTTTTCAAATTAAACTTTTCTAGAAATCACAGTAAAAAACGGGGAACAACAACATTACTTATAAATTGGCGCTCTTGTTAATTCAATTTTTTTTCTACAAACCAAATTCACTAGCTGGGAGTCTTTTAATGCGTAATTTTCTAATGTCTTTATTGATAGTATTGATTGTAAAAAACATAAACTCACAACCATATTCTGCATATATTATTTCGCCTGTTTATAATTTATCGTGGCAATTACCTAAAGATTGGTATTGGGAACTTGATAGTTCTAAAATTACTAATGATAATATTAAATTGAATAGTAACAATTCTTACATAGCAGTAGGCCAATTATCAATTTTCAAAACTTCAACCACAGCAATTGAAATTTCAGACCAATATATAAATGCGGCTTCAAATGATGCACAATTCACATTGATTGAGAATAAATTGCAAACTACTATTAATGGAATTTCAGCATTAAAATCATCATTTACTTGGTATGAACCTACTTCGTCAATAACATGCCGCGCAGTACTATGGGCCTTTGAAAATAATTCAACAGTATACAGACTTGTATTGATAACATCAAATACTGATTGGATTTCAAACATGACCTATTATACATCAAACTTAACAAAGATAAAATTTGGAACTATTTTAACAGAAGAATTACCCGTTAATAACCGCACAGCAAAATATTCATGCTATATTTCTTCTGAAAAATATAGCTTTAAATGGAATTTAGACGAAAAATGGTGGTTTGGTACAAGTGATTCAGATGCTAATACTTATGATTTTGTTTCACAAGGTTATTATGATATAAACAAATATCGCGTACTTTTTACTATGTGGAACCAAAAAGATAATAGTACCATTCCTGTTACTCTAGCGAGAAATGATTCTTCTTATTATACGGCTAAAAACAATTTCCAATCAAATGGTTTGGTGAAACCTACAACAATATTAAATGTTTCTGGTTATCATAATTCTTGTAGTTATGCTAATAATACAAATAATATTGAACGCAGAGATATTTGGTATTTTTGTAAAAACCGTATTTCATTTACATTTGAAACATTTTCATTTCCTTCTGATTGGCAACTAAACAATTCATTTTATTCAACTAAAATGGGTGCAGCCAACTTTCATTTTAATAATGATACAATGAATCTTGTTATTAAGACACCCAGTATACAAAAAGTTAATTCTGATTCAGTAGTATTTACTTTTTCAATATTAAACGAAGGTAATATCTCTGTTCCACCTGGTGTGAATGCTAAAATCCTAATTGGTGATTCTACATACATTACTTATGATCCAGCACAGATTGAATTGCCGCCTGGTTATTTTTTTGGTCCTATAACATTTACGGCCGCGATACATCCTAAACAAAGTGAATATTTATGCAGAATAGTTATTGATCCAAATAACAATTACAAAGAGCAACTTGAAACAGATAATGAATACCAAAAAACTATTGTTTTTGATTATACGGGCATTAAACCTTCAGTTAATAAAAAAAGCACGCAATTTAGCAGTGATATGTTTACATTACTGGGCAAAAAGTCTAAACCAAATAATGGTAAATATACCTGTAATGGGGTCTATATAAATAAGAATTCTAAAAAATCAAATATTATAGTTAAATTAAGAAAATAAATAATTCCTAACTTTTTATTCTTCTTATTACTAAATTGACTTCGCCACAAATGGCGGACTGGCGGGTAACTGGTCGCCACTATTTTAACTAAGCAATAAGCCGGGGCCAGGACAGCCGAAAAACAGCCACGAACAAGGATATTCGTGCGATTGAAAACGTATGCAAACAATAGGATGGTAACAATGGAAGAATTGCATCAAATATTAGTAAAATACAAGGATCTCGATGTAAATAAAACATTAAGCACCTATGAAGGCCTAAAGTCATTCTCTGAAGGTTTCTATAATGATGTCGCCGAAATCTATGACGTGGTTACAAGAGTTAAAAATTATGAACGAAACCCATCTGGATACAACTACAATGATGCACCTATTCTAGGTTTGCTGGTACGCATTTGGAAGCTTTTAAAAGAAATCATACATTATTATGAAGATGACAATGCCGAGATCATTTCTCATCTTGACAGACAAGTTATTGAAGCGGCTGTGACAGCCAAGTATCTGCTTAAAAACTCTGTTGAAGTTATTGAGGATTACCGGAAATGCTCTTATAAGAACCGACTGCGTATTATCGAGGAGGCGAAGCAGGACGAGGAATTCTATAAGAATAAAGCAGGTATACGTTTATTGGAAGCCGTTAAAAAGAAAATGGAGCTTGAGAACCTTACAACTGATTCATTTGAAATGCAGAAACGAAATAAGTGGAAGCTCCAAGGGAAATCATTCTACCAAATCTTTTCAGAGATTGAACGTGAGGAACATTATAAGCTTATGTATGGAATTCCTTCAGAATCGATCCATGGTTCATGGAATGAATCCATAGATTTTGATCTTATCAGGAATGATGATGGTACATTTTCACCATATCCATTCTACAAAAAAGCTGACATACGCTTTGTTACTCCATTACTTGGAATTTGTCATGATGCTTACACTCTTTGGCTGAAAAGGATAGATGCATTGGACGAATACTTAATAAAAACATTTCAATGGATTATGGAAACGAACGGTAAACTTTATTTGGCTTTTGAAGAGCTTTCTTAGGAAAGAGGCAGATAAATAAGTGATTATAAACCGGAAGTTACAAATATTAATAGAATAGAACAGTACTGTATAGTGTGAAACAACTGGAGCTTAGTCAGCCACATGCTCATAACAAGTCAAAGTCAAAATGTTAAGAAAATTATAAACTTGACTTGCACGTTATTACCAATTTAAATCCTCTTTTTTGGTTTCACAATGTCTTTGATATAAGGAATAAAAATGAATTATTGGTTGTATACTGAAATATTAAAAGTTGATGATGTGAGAAGCCCACAATTCGCCAGAATTTCGACATTAAACTGGATGAATGCGTTAACTTTTGAGCTTACTGAACAGCTTGGAAGTCGACCAATTGATCAATTCAATAATTTGGTAGGACATTTCAATTCAATTTTAAATAGACCTTACACATCTCTTTCAACACCAGATGTATTCGAACCCCTTTATTCTTGTTTAACATATGCACTGACTTTAAATACACGTTCTAAATTACAAACAAATGAATCTTGGACATTACCTAGTTCCATTGTTGAATGGTATTATTGTTGGTATAATGCCATAAGATCCATGATTGCAACGTTAGGACAAAATGTGGCTGACAAACATGCATCTGTATACAAATACTATGCATCTAGTTTGTTTCGGGTAATGCCACATCCATTAAATATGCATGCGCATCATTTGCGGAATGAAGAATATGAAATTATAACACCTGCATTTCCAGGTCAATCTTCATATGATCTTAACAATACTTTTCCTGATACTAGAGATGCTGCACGTGGTATGTTAATGCAGTATTTGCAAGGAACTGCAAAATATTATTTAGAACAGACTAAAGATGATATTTTAAAAAATAACAAATTTAAAGATTTTCGAACAAGAGAAGCTAAAGTAGTTAGGGATAAAAGAGCCGAAGAATATATCTCACTTATGCATTGTGCGTTT
>CAYXPB010000137.1:0-13789 GCA_964466645.1 uncultured Acetivibrio sp.
TCTCTCAAAAGCCGTATAAACACTGGCTTTATTTATCCAGACTCTTCATCGTCGGGAATAATAATACATCCCTTATGGAATACGAATCGGTTAGAAGCATAATCAAACGATCTATTCCAACACCAAGTCCGCCTGTTGGAGGCATTCCATATTCAAGAGACGTTACAAAGTCATCATCCATCATATTTGCTTCTTCATCGCCGGCTTCTCTTTTTGCAACCTGGCTTAAGAATCTTCCCTTCTGATCAATAGGATCATTCAACTCCGAGTAAGCATTTGCCATTTCTCTGCTTGTAATAAATAATTCAAACCTCTCAGTAAAGGATGGCATGTCAGGCTTTCTCTTAGTAAGGGGTGAAACTTCAACAGGATAGTCCATTATAAAAGTAGGTTGAACAAGATGTTCTTCTGCAAATTCTTCAAACATCAAATTGAGAACTTCTCCCTTTGTAGGCTTACCATCAAGGTGTACTTTTTTCTCTTTTGCTATATTTCTAGCCTCTTCATCACTGGTAATGTTGTCAAAATTAACTCCTGCGTACTTTTCAACAGCTTCAACCATAGTCATTCTATTCCACGGAGGTGTAAGATCAATTTCCTGACCCTGATAGTCAACTTTTGTAGTCCCTAAAACTTCCTGAGCCACAGTAGATATAAGCTGTTCAGTCAAATCCATCATTCCCTTGTAATCGGTATACGCTTCATATACTTCCATTAAAGTAAACTCAGGATTATGCTTTACCGACATCCCTTCATTTCTAAACATTCTGCCCATTTCATAGACTTTCTCTAGTCCACCTACAATAAGGCGCTTTAAATAAAGCTCTGGAGCAATTCTTAAATACATGTCCATATCAAGGGTATTGTGGTGTGTTATAAACGGTTTGGCTGTCGCTCCACCCGGTATAGTGTTAAGAAGTGGGGTATCTACTTCTAAAAACTCTCTGTCATCTAAGAATTTTCTGATTTGCTTGATTATCTTACTTCTCATTATAAAATTATCCCTAACATTAGGATTAACAATCAGGTCAACATACCTCTGCCTGTATCTTAAATCAACATCCTTCAATCCATGCCACTTTTCAGGCAATGGCTGGAGTGATTTTGCTAGAAGCACTATTTCTTGGGCTTTTAATGACTTTTCCCCTTTATTAGTTTTAAAAACTTCTCCCTTTACACCAACTATATCTCCAATGTCAAATTTCTTGAAGTCTTCATATACTTCTACTCCTATGACATCTGATTTAACATATATCTGTATCTTATCGTCTCTATCACGCACATCACAAAAGCTTGCTTTTCCCATTCCTCTTTTGGACATTAACCTTCCTGCAATAGAAACAG
This sequence comes from uncultured Acetivibrio sp., assembly GCA_964466645.1. Lineage (GTDB taxonomy): Bacteria > Bacillota > Clostridia > Acetivibrionales > Acetivibrionaceae > Acetivibrio. The sequence continues at coordinate 1,345 of CAYXPB010000137.1, forward strand.
AAGCTCCTTCCATGCTTTCAAAGTTATCAACTATGTATTTAGTTGAATGAGTAACATCATATTTTACAATCTTAAAAGGATCTTTACCGTTATTTTGAAGTTCTGAGAGCTTACCCCTTCTTACTTTCAATAATTCGTTCAGGTCTTCGAGCTCAGCATTGTCACTCTGTATATTTTTATCAGACATCATTCTTCCTCCCAAATAATAAATTTTCGAGCTATGAAATAAGGTGTTTCAAAAAAATTCATTAGTCAATGTATATAGTTTCAACCCAATAAAGAAGCTATAAAGCTTCAAACATAGGAACATTATTTTGCAATGCAAAAAATGTAAATCAGCTTTTTTGAAACACCCATTGACCAGTTATTTTTTAGGAATCACCTAAATTACTTCCATAAAACGCTTTACCTCTTTCATTTCGTTCGAAAGTGGCGAAATCATAAAATAACAGTCTACGATAGAGTAAACTGTTATTTTAAATATTATATATTAATATGAAATATATTTACAATAATATTTTGTTATTTTTTAATACTAATTATCTTAAACTTGACTATTCCGTCCGGAACAACTACGTCAACAACAGTTCCTTTTTTCTTACCCATAAGTGAACTTCCTACAGGAGATTCGTTTGAAATCTTAAATTGACTAGGATCTGCTTCCGCAGAACCAACAATATAATATTCGATTTCCTCATCAAATTCCATATCCAATATTGTTACTTTTGAACCAACACTAACAACATCAGTTTTTATATCGTCTTCGTCTATAACTTTTGCATTTTTAAGCATGTTCTCAAGTTGAACAATTCTTCCCTCAACATGAGCCTGCTCATTTTTGGCTTCATCATATTCGGAATTTTCAGATATATCGCCAAAAGAAAGTGCCTGTTTAATTCTCTCTGCTACCTCTCTTCTCTTCACTGCCTTCAAAAATTCCAACTCTTGTTCCAACTTTTGTAAGCCCTCATACGTCAGAACAACTTCTTTATTAACCATTTGAAGCCTCTCCTTTACTTAGAATTTCGTGTTGATAATATATGCATTTATTTCTTATTTATTCTAAAACACTATATCCTTTATAAAATAAGTTATCTAATTAGTATTAAACGCTAGGTTTTAGAATTTCCCCAAATTCCTTTAATCGGCGATTTCCAACGTCTTTTAACATAGGAACAATATACCAAACGGCTTGTTTTGTAGCAAGCTTCATGAGAATAAAGCATACAGCCACAGCGAGACCTTAATACAGCGCATTCAAAATGCCAAATAAGACGTTTAGATAACTAACAGAAAATTACTTTACACCAATTCTAACAGCAACATTCATAAGGTTAATCTGTCAAGGTCAATTTAAACTTTTTTTAATTATAGACTACTAATTTCATATTGTCAATAAGTATGAAAAAAAGATTCCCATAGCGTTATACAATGAAATTAAGAATTCTTCATATAAAACTCAATTTGCTTAATTTTATTATATTTCGCCTAAGGTATTTCAAAAAAATTCATTAGTCAATATATATCGTTCAAACCCAATAAAATCATCTTTTTCGAAACACCCATTGACCAGTTAATATTTTGGAATCACATAATACTATAAGTACCCTTTAAGAAAAAATCCTTCTTCAACAAAATTATTTATGAGGTTCCCTACAAAATTATAGTCGACCAAATCGTATAAATTATTAATACTTTTATCAAATTTACTTGTTAAAATAACCTCAGCAATTTCTATTGGACTGTAAAAATTATATATATCCTTTTCAAAACCTTCTATATATTTCTTTCCAAGCCCTATATCAATCCCGTTTATTATTGTATTTCTATTTCCGAGCAATGTATCTTCAAATTCGCCATAATTAATTACTATAGCATTTGGATTAACTGTCTTCTTTATACTGCCGCTTTTTATATTCCCATAATTTATTACTAAATCACAATTTTCCAAAGCACTTTCCACATCATTGGTAATCCTCACAGACAATCCGGTCTCATCACACACTTGTTCAAGCTTTTTCCCCATCGTATCCCTATGGTTTGTAACTAGTGTTATAAACTTTACAATAGGCGATAAAAGCTTAATAACAATATAGGGCAACACATCATCTTCTGCTTGAATTACAGCTATATCAACCTCTCTGATACTACTCCCTTGCTTTTCACAAATATCTTTAAGAATATGTTCTACCAACACTTTATAAAGTATATCCCCTGTAAAACCGCTTTTCTCACAATTTTTTAAAGAAAGGTCCAAATCAGCAGGTATAATGCATCTATCAATAGACTTTTCGATACACATTTTAAAAATTAACTTTTCAGCTTTGTTTCTTACAATCTTACTAGACTTATTTAATTCCCTTAATTTGAAAGGCAGTTTTATGTTATAAATAACTAAATTGCTGTCAACTTCTATTTTCTTTCCGATGGCAGGACTAGCTTTAAAAGCTCTCTTCAGATTTCTAAAGATGCTTAATAAAAATATTCTCTTAAAAAATAATATAATTTTACCTAAGACATTTCTAATATCTCCATGGAAAAGTATATTATTCCCTTCATTAGTTCCCTTTTCACTACCACCTATAAAGTAAATCAAGGCTATATTTTTCATTTTAACATATACCTTTGCAACTTTTATGCTTATAGCTCTCTATAGTAATCCTATTATTACCAACATATAATTATTCACCAAAAATGCGAAAATTTATATCAACTTATAGGAATCACCTTATATATACGTATTAGGTGATTCCTATAAAACAGCTGGTGAATCGCCACTTCAAAAAATCTGATTTACATTTTTTTGCGTAGCAAAATAATTTTCTTCTGTTTGGAATCTTTTAAGCTTCCGTGATGGTCTTTGTGACTTAATTATTGTATATGTTGTTTTTTGAAATGTCATTATTTTCATCAAGCCAATCCTGATAATTGCTCGTTTCTTTAAGATTTTTCTTCAATACATCCCATACATCAAATGTAATAAAATTGCTGCTCCATGCGCATGTCCCCGCCAAATTGTACTTATGCACCAAAGAGGCTCTCAAATTTATTGAATTTGCATCCTCAATCCAAATCTTATTAATGGTATTATCCTTTTCATAATATGCATAAAACTGTCCACTTTCTTCCTCCCACACAACTTTGGCGCTGTTTTGAAGTACTGTATTTCGTGCAGCTTCCATTGATAAGGCTTTGCTCTCAAGAGTCTTTTTGCCTGTTTCATCTGTAGTCTCTGTCCACAAACGAGTATAAAATGGGATCCCCAAAAGCAATTTTTCCACTGGTACACCTTCCACTTCAATAACACGTTTAATCCGTTCTTCCACCCAGGTTATTTGTGCCACTGAGCCAGCAACAGGACTCGTTCTCCAGTGTTGGTCATAAGACATGTACATAACATAGTCAACAACCTCACTCAATGCCTTTTTGTCATAACACTTTATGTCATTTACATCCACCGAAACAACCAATCCCTGCTCTTTCAAAAAAGGCGTTATTTCTCGGACAAACTGAGTAAAAGCATCCCTGTCACTAACATACATATTTTCAAAATCTATATTAATTCCGTCAAGCTTATAAAGTGATGAATATGCCAACACTTCCTTGATAAGCTTATCTCTGTAGTTCGTATTATTTAGTAATTCGCTGACCATATCATAGCTGCTAAAATCATTCGCTAAAAGAGCCCATACTTTGTACCCATTAGCATGAGCCCAATCGACGTATTGAGAATATGCTCTGTTTATGAGCTCTCCATTAGCACTTTTAAGCTGAAACCATGTGGGAGACACTACATCAAGTCCCTCAATATTGTCCATAGCTGAGAGATCGTTCCTTCTTTCGTATACCTGATCCCATGTCAAATTCACTTTTCCCTTTTCCGGTCTCCACTCGGAAATTTTCTCTTCGGTCTTAGGCAAATCCTCTACAACTATGCTATTTACTTCTACAAAACGTTTTTCAATATACCCAATAGCCCCATCCCAAGTTCTGACCTTATACCAATCCTCATACTCGCCAAACACTCTTAACTCTGCCTCTTTCTGACTTAATAAATTTACATCAAAATTTTTTATTATGGGATATTTTATTGTATGTCCTCTTCTTACAACAGCTTTTGGGCTTATAGTTTTTGCAATCTGTTTATCACTACCTATAGGGTCAATTATAATAACATTACTGCTTTCAATATGAGATATTTCAATATTGTACAGATCACTCAAAAACTCTATAGGAACATAAACCTGTCCATTATCTTTTATAACAGGTATTTTTAATTTCAAGGGTTCATTATTAACCAAAGCATCTAAACTATCCGTTTTCATACGAATAACTCTGTTTTCTGTAGTTACTGAAACAATATTTAGCGTCTCATCCCAATATATATGCTTATCAAGATACTTTTTAACAATACTAAAAGGCAACAGTATTTCGCCCTCAACTATTTTCGGTTCTTGTGCTGATACATCCTGTTCCCCTTCTATTACCAACACAAGCTTTCCCTCATCAAAAGCAGGCACGACTTGGTTATTAGGCTTTAGGTAAATATAATAGGCATAAAAAGCACACGCCACCAATATTGCTAAAACAAAGAATATCCAAAACACTCCAAAATTGGACTTTCTCTTTTTCATTTATAATCCCCCCATGTTAGGTGTTTCAAAAATATTCATTAGTCAATGTATATAGTTTCAACCCAATAAAATCAGCTTTTTTGAAACATCCATTGACCAGTTATTTTTTAGGAATCACCTTAAATAAAAAAATTTACGTAATTCATGCATTCCCACAAAACATTCGCTTCGCTCATAACTTTTCTTGTTCGCTAGGGCACCCTATGATTCCCTTCGACCACATCATTATACTATAAAAGTTCATATACCCCTATAGAAAAAAAAGGAGGCCGTTTCCGACCTCCCGTTATTGCTATTAAAATTGCCGGGTAAATACTAAAATTTCGTCTATTCTATAGACAATCTAGATCCTAACATGGTTTTAAGACTTTTCAACATTTTTTCATTAGGCTCAAAATAGAGTGTCACCTTTTTGCCATTGCTATTAATCACTGCAAAGTATGCTTCAGGAGAACCCATTGACGATACGGCTTTAATTGTTAATGGTGCCTTTACAATCGACTCATTGTATTTACTACTTGAAAGCTTAGCCATAAGCTCAATGTCTTTACATCCAGCAGAATAAAGATGCTTTCTCTTCTTTTGGTTAATAATTTTGTCAATATCAATATCCCCGTTTGTTATTGAATATTCATACTCAACATTTAAGTTGCTAATAAAATACTTCGCTCCGTAAACTATTGCAACATAAATTATAATTATAATTCCTTGCGGAAAGAAATAATTTGTAGCCACTATAGCCACAATAAACGCAGCAAAAACTATTGCAATCGCTTTTAAATACTCCTTTAGCCCCTTTTTCTTTGAAACGATTTTCTCTACAAAAATGTCCATCCTTTTCCTCCCAAAATTCTAATTACAAATACTTTATTATTTTATCCTCAAATTCATTATAAATCAACGGCTTAAATAAAACATCCCGTTTATTGATAATATTCTTAAATTCATCATCTTGTTGATATTGAATAGGCAAAATCAATAATACACCTAATTGAGGAAAATCAGACCGTATACTATCAATAATTTTTTCAACTTCATTATCTATTGTGCTCAAATCAAGTATTATAAACTTTGGCTTTTCTTCAGATATGAACCCAAAGCAAAACTTGAAATTGTTTATAACATCAAAATTTTCTGCACCTAGTTTTACTAAAGCTTCTCTAATGCTATAACTTTCATCAACATCAGAGCTAAATATGGCAAATTTGGTATCAAAGGTGGATTGTGATTTTTGGTATACCTTAAGCGAATTAAAATAGGCCTTTTCGAGATTTGCTATTTCCTCACTTAAATTTATAAAGTCGCCTTCTAAAGTATCTACAAATTGTACACCATAAAAATACCCTTTATTCTGTATACTTTGCTTTCTTAAAATCTGCGCTTTGGTTTTAAAGCTAGTTCCTGATGCAAAGGTAACATATACTTCTATAAAATCATCAGAAGTGAAATCTGCGCTAGTGGCAACCATCAAACCACCCTTACTTAAATTTAATACAGTAGCTTCAAAATACTGATTTATAACAGCAGTATCATCCTTAGCGCAGGCTCCTTTTACTTTAGAACACAGTTCAACTTCAAAACGTATATGCTTTCTCAAGTTATAATATTTCTTCGCCTCAATAAACTTTATACTAACTGTAGACGAACTTTTAGATCTAATCTCAACAACTTCTCCTTCAACAATATATTCGTATCCACCTTTTTGAAATTTAAAACTTACTTCTTGTCCTAATTCTAATTGGGATATATTATTTAATGTGAATATTATATCAATACTGTCAAAACCGCTGTACAAAACAGGGTATACTGTCCAGATATCATCAGAAGCAAATCTGGCTCTTATGAGGTTTATATACTGAATAATTCCAAATAATTCATCCTTACTGACAGTTATTACACTCATAAGTTATCTCCTTTAGGGCTTTTATTTATACAGGAAAAATCAATCATACTTCTATTCTATACTTAAATTAGAGTTATGTGAAGTACTAAAATAAAAAGGGGACATTATTACCAGTTAAGAATCACCTTCTAAAGAAAATTCTATTCTCTCATATAAACTTAGTGTAACAAGAAATATAACAACCATTACTTAGGTGTTTCAAAAAAATTCATTAGTCAAAATTTATAGTTCAAACCCAATAAAGTCAGCTTTTTTGAAACACCAATTAACCAGTTATTTTTCGGGAATCACCTTATTTACATTTATTTGTTTACATTAAAAAACAGGAGTTTAAGTTAAACACTTAAACTCCTGTTTTAAAATCAATACATATTAATCTACTATTTTTCTAATTCCAAGCAAATCAAGTCTCAATGCAGCAAAGTCAATAGAATTGAACTGTCCATCTTTATTAATATCTGCTGCTGTTGCCGCTTTACCCTCGAATGATGTATCCATTCCAAGCAAGTTTCTTCTCATAAGTCCAAAGTCAAGAGCATTTCTATTTCCGTCAAGGTTTACGTCTCCAAGAACAACATCTGAAAAAACAGGTCCACCACCATCGCCATTTCCTTTTTCATCAAGATAAGCTGCTGCCCAAGCAAATGGAGCATTCCAGTTTATAGTGATTTCGTTTGTTGACCAGGAATCTATATGATCTAAGAAGCATTTTTGTGCAGGAGTATCTTTCATAACTGCGGCATTTATAGTAGGATCTTGGAAGTTTGAGTTTGGTCCTCCAGAAACAGCACCAGCTGGAGCTTTAGGGAAAGCTTTGCTAAGCTGATAAGCCCAGAATCTGTGGTGAGGATTTTGAAGATAACGCTCACCGTATCCAGAAACATAGCACTGATCCATAGCGTTTCTACCCAAAATATAATCCATACTTTCTGACATTCCATCTAAATACTTAGAATCTCCTGTAAAATCATAAGAATATCCAAATACCATCATCATATTCAATATGAAGGAGTTTGAACCCCATGGATAATCACCTTTGCTGTCTGACAATATTGGCAATCTATAACCTTGCTGTTCAATATTGCCAAGCCATACATCAGCAGCTTTTGCAACATTTGCCTTAGCTTTTTCAATTTCAGAAGCTCCTAAATCATTTGGAAGAAGAGCAAGTGAAAGAGTTCCTAAACCTTGAGTGTTACCCCATGTAAAGCATCCATAAAGGCCATCATCTTCACCTGCACCTAAAATTGAAGGCATCTCGAGGTAATGAGGTGAAGCTTTAAGGTAATCTTTGTACTCAGATTTTCCTGTAGTAACAAAAAGTTCACAAGCAGCCCAGTAGAATTCATCAACTACGTTATCGTCATTGTATGGTCCGCCACCTTCTTCGAAAAGTGGAGCGTACATAGCTGGATTCTTCTTTGCTGCTGCCCATGCAGCTTCAGCAGCTTCTAAACATTCATTGGAATATGATGAATCTATGTCTTTCCAGATACGAGCAGCCTGTGCAGCGGTTGCAGCTACGTTCAAAGTTGCCGCTGTACTTACTGGACGCAAATATCTATCTTTAGGATCTTCACTTGGCAACAATCCTAATGCAGTCCATGACTCGTCAGTTACCTTATGATGTACCATTCCAGCTAAAGAAGAGTCTTTACTTGAAGGTACCTGCATCTTCATTAAGAAATCCATTTGCCATTTTGCTTCGTCAAGAATATCATAAAGTCCATTACCGCCTTCAGGAATATTCATTGTATCATCAGCATAAGGAGCCTTGTCAAGAGTTCCATCCTTCTGTGCTCTTTCAAACTGATTTAGCATTGTCCAAACAGAGACACCACCATTAACAACATATTTTCCATGGTCACCAGCATCGTACCATCCACCTGTAACATCAAGAGAGTAACTCTTTTGTCCTGAATTAGGCCATGTAGGAACACTTTTATCACCGGTATTAGGTGAAACACCAAGGTGTCCTGCAGGTCTAGCCAAGTCACTACTTCCTGCATAAGGCATTTTTATTTCTATACCGCTTCTGTTATGATAGAAATATTTAATTGCATCCATTTTCATTTCAGAATAGATGTTTTCTGATATATCAAATTTATGACTGTAATTTGTACTACTACTTGTATCTAACTCAAAATAATATCCTGTTCCAGGAGTAGTGAAATCTGAGAAATCAAGAAAATGTACATTGTCTTGTGAATCTTTGTCTAAGCCTTTTACTTTAGTTGTACCATTTGCAACTGCACTTCCGCTTCCATTATAAAGAGTCCATTTCACAGGTGAACTAGAATTGGTGACAACTGTAGCCACTTTAGCTCTATTAGGGAAATAACCAACTTGGTTAACCCTAACATCAGGCATATCCATTATGTCAAGAGGAGGCTTTGTAAAACTTGCATCATATATTGAAACTTCATCGAGGTAAATTTCTGTTCCTGCTGAAGCTAAGGCTCCACCAGCATGGAAAGTAAATTCACAAGTCTCATCTGTTGCACTATTCATTGTATAAGTAGCCTCTATTACTTGTGGAGAAGTTGATAACTGTATCTTATTATAGTTATTAGTCCAATAATCTTTATAGTCTCCACCTTGTTGTCCAATCTTGGCATATACTCTAGCACTTTTGTTAGCCCATACTTTAAAGCGTATATTGTATGTATGTCCTTGTTCAAGAGTTATCATTCTGTGACGCATTTGACAACTCCACTCATTTTGTCCGGGATCCTCAATCTTTAATACCATAGCACCATCAACTACTTCGAAGTCACAAAGTCCACCAGTATCTTCACAGGTATGCCAAGGATAACAAAGTCCATCATCAAAGGTTCTTTCATAAAGCAAATCATTGTTATAATTTGGCAAGTTCGAGTTAGTATCTTTCCCAGCTAATACTACTGTCTGCATAGATGTAGCCAAAAGTGTAGCTACAGCAAATGCTGATATTACAGTTCTTAATTTTTTAACATTCTTTACCCTATTGTATATCATTTTCTACCTCCATAATGTTTTATCTGATTTTTTACGAAACTGCTCGATATCAGTTCGCTTTTTCTACCCCCCCTTGACAAAGATTTCGAACTAGCTCGTAAATTAAAACATAACAAAATAAACAAAGACAACAAAACACTGTCAGAAATTATGTAAACTTAAATAAGCAGATACAACTATCTACATTACATAAAACAGTTACATTACAAAATGTGTAGATATAAATGGATTAAAATAAAATAATCAATGCTGAAATGAATTACAACAAATATAACTTGATCTAATCATAGAAATAAAATAGAAGCATTAGGAACTAATTATAATATTTATTTATACCATTACTTAAATTAAACGTCCTATTAACTTTAATTATATAAGATAAATACATTTTTATCAACTACTAAAATTAGAAGGAGCGTTTAAAATTATATACTTCTAACCTTTTATTAATAAATAAAACTTTAAGTTTTCGCGACCAGCACGCTTCTTTCATTAGAATTCGTTATTTTTAAATCTTTTCAATTTGTCTAAACTAGAAACTAATATAATTATTCGCAACTAAAGTTTTTTTTAGGGGGCATAAATACATTTATTATTTTTATTTTTTAGAATTATTTTAAAAGGGTATTTCTATATGCTAGTACTTTGAATTTGGAGATTTTATAGTCTCTGAATTTTTGAAAAAAATCAAAAAACTATATTTAGGTGATTCAAAAGAAAAGTAGTAAAAAAGAAGACCAATTTATCTCGCTGGTCTTCTTTTTTATAAATCTATTTAACATGTTATAATTCAGGAGATTAGTACATACCACCCATACCGCCCATTCCACCAGGCATACCACCGGGTGCTGCTGCTTCTTTTTCAGGCTTATCTGCAACAACTGACTCTGTTGTAAGAACCATTGCCGCAACTGAAGCTGCATTTTGCAATGCTGATCTTGTAACTTTAGCAGGGTCAACTATACCAGCTTCTAGCATATTTACATACTTTTCATTTAAAGCATCAAAGCCCATACCTATTTCGCTGTTCTTGAGCTTTTCTACTATAACTGAACCTTCAAGACCTGCGTTAGCAGCAATTTGTCTTACTGGCTCTTCTAAAGTTCTTAATATTATCTGTACGCCAGTTTTTTCATCACCAGTTACAGTATCTAACAATTTTAAAACTTTTGGAATAGCGTTTATTAAAGCTGTTCCTCCACCTGCTACTATACCTTCTTCAACAGCAGCTTTTGTAGCAGCTAAAGCATCTTCAATTCTGAGTTTCTTTTCCTTCATTTCTGTCTCAGTTGCAGCACCAACTTGTATAACTGCTACACCGCCAGAGAGTTTTGCAAGTCTTTCCTGCAATTTTTCTCTATCAAAGTCTGAAGTAGTTTCTTCGATTTGTGCTTTGATGGATGCAATTCTCTTTTTGATTTCATCTTGGCTACCAGCACCGTCAACCACAATTGTGTTTTCTTTTTGTACTTTAATTTGTCTTGCTCTACCAAGTTGCTCAATTGTAGTTTCTTTTAAGTCTAATCCAACTTCTTCAGTTATAACTTCTCCACCAGTAAGAACTGCTAAATCTTGAAGCATAGCCTTTCTTCTGTCACCAAAACCTGGAGCTTTAACAGCTACACAAGTAAACGTTCCTCTTAACTTGTTAACAACTAGTGTACCGAGAGCTTCGCCTTCAACGTCTTCAGCTATGATAACAAGCTTCTTTCCTTGTTGAACGATTTGCTCTAAGATCGGGAGAATCTCTTGAATATTGCTGATCTTTTTGTCGGTGATAAGAATATATGGGTCATCTAAAACTGCTTCCATTTTTTCTGTATCTGTGATCATGTATGCAGATACATAACCCCTGTCAAACTGCATACCTTCAACTACTTCAAGACTTGTTCCCATAGTCTTTGATTCTTCAACAGTAATAACACCGTCATTTGTAACTTTCTCCATGGCATCTGCTATAAGAGTACCTATAACATCATCGTTAGCTGAAATGGCTGCAACTCTTGCAATATCTTCTTTTCCTTTAATCTTTTGACTAACTTCTTTGATGCCTTCAACTGCTAAATCAACAGCTTTAGTGATACCTTTTTTGATTATCATAGGGTTTGCGCCTGCTGCAACATTCTTTAAACCTTCTCTGATAATAGCTTGAGCGAGAAGTGTTGCTGTAGTTGTTCCGTCGCCTGCTACATCATTTGTCTTTGTGGCAACTTCTTTAACAAGCTGTGCACCCATATTTTCGAACTCATCTTCAAGCTCAATTTCTTTTGCTATTGTAACTCCATCGTTTGTGATAATTGGAGAACCGAACTTTTTATCTAAAACAACGTTCCTCCCTTTAGGTCCGAGCGTTCCTTTAACTGTATCTGCTAATTTATTTACACCACTTTCAAGTGCTCTTCTAGCTTCTTCACCAAATTTTATTTCCTTTGCCATAAATCTAAAACCTCCTTAATATATTTTAAGAACATCATATTATTCAACTATTGCTAAGATATCTCCTTGTTTAAGAATTGTATACTCCTGACCATCGTATTTAACTTCAGTACCAGAGTACTTACTCATTATTACTTTATCTCCCACTTTTACTTCCATCTTGATTTCTTTTCCATCTACTACTGTGCCTGGTCCTACTGCTACTACTTCTGCCACTTGTGGCTTCTCTTTTGCTGAGCCAGGTAATACAATCCCGCTCTTTGTAGTTTCTTCGCTTTCTACCATTTTTACTACTACCCTATCTGCTAAAGGTTTTAGTGTCATAAAACAGTACCTCCTCTAATATTTTTATTTTAATTTGGTTATGTATCGAGTTGTTAGCACTCATCTCAAGTGAGTGCTAATTACATTATTAATAATATTATATTACCCGATTTGATATCAAACATTCATTTATTCTATATTTTATTATTTT
>CAYXPB010000138.1:0-3300 GCA_964466645.1 uncultured Acetivibrio sp.
AACAGAGATATAAGATGTAAAGAAATCTTTTCCATCCAAACCAGTGCTCTTGCAAAAAGGATAAGGCACACAGGATTAAAGTATTCTGTTATTGGAATATCGGGAGGTTTGGATTCAACACTGGCGTTACTTGTTACTGCAAAAACTTATGAACTTTTGGGAATTGGGGCAGATAATATTATAGCTGTTACAATGCCGGGATTTGGAACTACCAATGCTACTTACACCAATGCCATGGAACTTATGAAGGCAATGAAGGTAAGTATTAAAGAAATCAATATTAAGGAGGCTTGTCTTCAGCATTTTAAAGATATTGGCCACGATGTAGATATTCATGATGTTACCTATGAAAATGTTCAGGCAAGAGAGCGTACACAAATTCTTATGGATCTTGCTAACAAACTTGGAGGTTTGGTTATAGGGACCGGTGACCTATCAGAGCTTGCTTTAGGTTGGTGTACCTATAACGGAGATCATATGTCCATGTATTCGGTAAACTGCAGTATCCCAAAGACTTTGGTTAAATTCCTTGTTAAGTGGGTTGCTGACAATATGGTGGACAATAAAGTTAAAGATATATTAGACAGGATACTTGATACTCCAATTTCACCGGAGTTGCTTCCTCCAACTGCTGAAGGGGAAATCAATCAGAAAACGGAGGACATTGTTGGACCCTATGAACTGCATGACTTCTTCATGTATCATATGATAAGGTACGGTGCTCCGCCAAAGAAGATAGCATTTCTTGCTCAAAAAGCTTTTGATGGCAAATATTCAGTTGATGAGATTAAAAAATGGCTTAAGATGTTCATGAAGAGATTTTTCACACAGCAATTTAAAAGGTCATGTCTTCCCGACGGGCCAAAAGTAGGAACTATAAGTCTATCTCCAAGGGGTGACTGGCGTATGCCGAGTGACGCTGACGCAAGAGTATGGCTTAATGAAATTGAATAGGAAAGATTTGTTGAAATAAATAAAAGAGGCCGATTGATTGAGGTCTCTTTTTTGTTAAGGAAATTTTTAAACTTTATCCTCGTTTACATGTAATCGCAGAAACTATATAGAGTTGATATAAATATCAGTAAAGAAATTATGATAGAGCATCTTTAAAAAAAAGAAGGTGCTTTTTTCATGATACTGAAAATAAAGGACACACAATTCATTGAAGTATAATAAAATAGGCCTAACGCTTTTATTATTTGCTAAATTATTACTTTATAAGGTTTTTACGACATAAAAGAAAAATAGCTATCGAATGTCTTTGTATATCTATCATTAACCAAATTTGTATATAGATTTTCAACCCTGCTTTTATTTAGGAAAGTATTAAGTTTTACATAATCAATGTTTTAGAAGCTTTTGTAGCAGCAAATAGTATGTGTATTGTTGCATATTTATGCAATAAATATAAATCTTAATTGGAGGAGTATATAATGAAAAGAAAATGGTTGTTGACTTCAGCTGTTACGCTAAGTGTAGCAGTGAGTGCTTTGTGTCCTATGGCTGCTTTGGCTGAACAGAAAAAAGGTGATTTAAACAATGATGGTTCAGTAGACTCCATAGACTTTGGACTTTTAAGGAAATATTTTCTAGGGGATGGACAGCTTCAGGATGAATCCGTTGCAGATTTGAACGGTGATAATGGTGTAAACTCAATCGATTTTGGTTTATTAAGAAAACATCTTTTAGGGTATGACGTAGGACTGGGTGATAATGACAATACTGGCAAGGAAGAGGAAAAACCTAATCTCGAATATGTAGAAAAAGTATTTGGTCAAGAAATTATGTCAGTTGAGATTCTTGCAAATGAAGCAGACTGGCAGACAATGCTTACCAATGCCGCACAGGAGCAATACATCAAGGTTGATGTTGTAGTTAATGGTACTAAATTTACTGATGTAGGTATTCGTCCAAAGGGTAATTCGAGTTTAACTCAGGTTGCCTCTTCAGAGAGTGATCGTTACAGCTTCCGTCTGAAATTTGATGAATATGTTGAAAAACAAAGTTGCTTTGGTCTTGAAAGCTTTGTTCTTAACAATATAATGGGAGATAATACATACATGAAAGAGTATGTATCTTTGGATATTATGAAGACCGCTGGAGTTAAGGCACCGTTATTTGGCTATTCCAACATTACTTTAAACGGTAAACCATTTGGAACTTATTTTGCGGTTGAGCTGTATAGCAAGAATTATAAGGAAAGAGTAAATGGAAATAAAAAAGGTGAGCTCTACAACGTTAAAATGACTGGAGCAGGCAACAATGAGGGCGCTGCTCAAGGCTTAGAATTTGGAGGTGTTCAAACCGGAGGTCTTGAAGGTGCACAAGGTGATGCTCAGGGCGGTGACTTTGGAGGAGGTCAAGGTTTTGATTTCGGTAACTTTGGTGGCTTCGGTGGCGGTAACGGCGGTTCGATGCAGTATATAGATGATAATTCAGCAAGCTATCCTGATATATTTCTAAATGGAGTAGGAACTACTACAGAAGAGGATTATCAAAAAGTTATAGCTGCATTAAAGGTTTTGTCAACAGGTACGGATTTAGAAACTTACTATGACGTGGATGCTATTTTAAGATACTTAGCTGCACATACTGTTACAGTTAATCTTGATAGTTTTTCATCCTTTATGGCACAAAACTATTACATTTTCGAGAAAAAAGGACAACTTTCACTTTTACCATGGGATTATAACCTTGCATGGGGCGGCTTCACATCTAGGGATGTAAAATCAGTTATTAATTTCCCTATTGATACACCGGTAGAGGGTGTCCAGATGTCAGATAGACCAATGATAGATAAATTCCTGTCAAATAGTGATTATCTTGATAAGTATCATCAGTACCTGCAACTTATTGTTGACGAATATTTTGCAAACGGTAAATTTGAAGCAAAATTAAAGCAATTAGATTCGTTATTATCAAAGTATGTACAAGAGGATCCAAGTAAGTTCTGCACATATGAGCAGTATCAAAAGGCTGTTTCAGCATTTGCAAAATTAGGTGCTCTGCGTGGACAAAGTATTCAGGGACAGCTTAAAGGAACAATTCCATCCACTACATCAGGACAAAGTGCAGATCCAAGTAGCTTGCTTGACTGTACAGAGTTTGCTATTGGTGACCTCGGAACTATGTCTTGGGGCGGCGGTGACTGGGGTGACTGGGACGGCGGTGATTTGAGTGGAATTGATTGGAGCACAATTGACTGGAGTACCTTTGACTGGAACAGCATCGGCGGAGGTGCAGGTACAGACACAGACACAGACACAGGTACAGGAGCAGAGACAGGAACAGACACAGGTA
>CAYXPB010000138.1:3400-13434 GCA_964466645.1 uncultured Acetivibrio sp.
ACAGACACAGACACAGACACAGGTACAGGAGCAGAGACAGGAACAGACACAGGTATCGATGCCAGTGCTGATGCTGATGACTGGTACAACGCCGATGCCGATGATCAGAGCGGATTGGGTCAATAATGAATTGATCACTGAAGTTGTAGTAGCTTTTTAGAAAAGAATTCGACGTTTATTTTATATCACAACGGATTATGCCTTAAGTGCAATTTCCGTTGTGATATTATTTTCGCGCATTACACGTAGTAAACTCACTCGTTTTGGGCACTCCGTTTATAATCATTAACCTTTTTTCTATGAGGTAATAGCTGTCCAAAATTAACCTATTAATTACCATAGTGTTGATTTTATTCTAACAATTAAATATAATTTATTTTGTGATATGTTCAGGAGTATTTGTTTAACGATAACATTGAAAGTAGGAATGACGTTGGAAAAGATAAAGACTAATGCAATGAGAATTCTTGATAGAGAACAAATAAAGTATAACACATATACTTATGACAACAGTGATGGCATAATTGACGGTATTTCAGTAGCAAATAAAATGGGGATTCCGGTTGAGCGTGTGCATAAAACTCTTGTAACGCAAGGGGCAAGTAGAGAATACTATGTTTATGTTATCCCAGTTGCAGAAGAACTTGATTTAAAAGCAGCGGCTAGAGCAGTAGGTGAAAAGTCTGTTGAAATGATTAAGGTAGTCGATATCAATAATGTTACAGGGTATATTCGTGGTGGGTGTTCACCTATAGGAATGAAAAAAAGTTATAAGACTGTACTGGAGCGTTCTAGTGAGGGGTTGGACACAATTATTGTGAGTGCAGGAAAGATAGGATACCAAATTGAATTGGCTCCTGACGAACTTATTAAATTGACACATTGTACAACAGAGTTTATAGCTGTGAAAAGAAACTTATAACTTTATTATGTTATTGGTAAAGCAGCATTTTGGACAATGAGAAACTTTATCTTGTGATGCAAAACAATAACACAAATTGGGTTTTATTAATGAATTGTAAAAATAAGACTATTATAACGGTATAGATACGCAATTAAAAGCTGCAAGTGATTTCATTCTGAGCAATATATAATAAATTAACATTTAAGAGTGTCATGGAGGCAAGTATTATGGTTATATCGGAAACCCAAAGGAAATATTTTGTAAAAGGAGCAACAAGGGACGTTAATGAAAGAATAGCACAATTACAAAAATTCAAGCAATCGATAATTAAGTATGAATCGGATATATATCAAGCTCTAGAAGCAGATTTGGGAAAACCTTCGTTTGAGGGGTATGCAACTGAGGTGGGTTTTGTTTTGAGTGAAATAGACCGCATGATAAAAGACATAAAAAGATTGACTAAACCAAGAAGAGTAAAAACACCTCTGATGTTTATGGGTTCTTCAAGTTATATTATTCCTGAGCCTTATGGAATAGTGTTGGTAATAGGTACATGGAATTTTCCTATCCAACTAACTTTAGTACCAGTGGTTGGGGCAATAGCAGCCGGAAATTGCGTTGTTATAAAACCTTCCGAGGTTTCGCCATCTGTATCGGGAATAATATCAAAAATTATAAGCAGTACATTTAATAGTGAATATGTAGCATGTATCGAAGGCGGAGTTGAAACGTCAAAGCAATTACTTTCTCAGAAATTTGACTATATTTTTTATACAGGGAGTACAAATGTTGGGAAAATTGTTATGGAAGCAGCATCAAAGAATTTAACTCCAGTTACACTTGAATTAGGAGGTAAAAGCCCTTGCATTGTTGATAAGGATGTAAATATAAAGGACGCTTCAAAAAGAATCGTCTGGGGAAAGTTTTTAAATGCCGGACAGATATGTGTTGCGCCAGATTATATATTTGTGCATAAAGAGATTAAGAATGAGTTTATAAAAAGTGTTATTGACAGAATTGAGGAATTTTATGGGGGAGATCCATTAAGTAGCGAAGATTATTGTCGTATTGTAAGTGAAAGGCATTTTGACAGACTCTTATCATTATTCAAAGCTGAGAATATCATATATGGTGGCAAAAACAGTCGGGAGAAGCTGAAGATTACCCCAACGATCTTAGAACCGGTTTCTGAAAACAGCAAAATAATGCAAGAAGAGATATTTGGGCCAATAATGCCAATGCTGGAGTTTGATAATTTTGATCAAGTGATCTCTTTTATTGAAAAAAGACCCAAGCCATTAGCCTTGTACATATTTTCAAAGAATAAAAGCAGTATATCAAAGGTGATAAGTCAAACCTCGTCTGGAGGAGTATGTATAAACGATGTTATAAACCATATTTCAACTCCACATTTGCCCTTTGGAGGCGTAGGTGATAGTGGAATGGGAAGTTATCACGGAACAATGTCCTTTGAAACATTTTCGCATAAAAAGAGTGTTTTAAGAAGCCAGACCATTTATGATATGAAAGTGATATATCCTCCCTACAAAGTGTCTGTTAATCTTATTAAGAAGGCCTTTAAATACTTGCTGAATTAAAACAGGTTATAAATAAAAGAGGCCGATTTAGGTTTAGGTCCCTTTTTTGTTTCAGTCATATGCAATAGCAAAGGTTCTCGAAAAAATTGGTTTGTATTTTTTGCATCAAAAAAATAATGCTCCTGTATCTGGAAACTTAAAAACTACCATGATGGATGCTGTACCGATAATACTTATTAGGTCACTAAAAAAATAGTCTAACCGACATCCTTGAATTTTGAATATAAAAAGTTGATATCTGAAGGAGCAGTGCTTTGTGTAGCATCTTTTTTCTTTTGTAGCTCTTTCTTTTTAAGAATATTTAGTGAACGCAAACTTAACATTGTTCCGATAATTCCGACTAGCAAGCCAATCACTAATCCAATAAGAGTTCCGAGTATTAAGGCTAAAACGACATTTAACATATTCAATCACCATTTATCATTAGTATAGTATTAATTTATCACTGTTATTTATATCGGCAGTTCTCAAAACTATTTTACAAGATTCTGTATTTTATTGCAAGTCTATTTTGGACGGAAAAAATTCAAGGTATATACATTAATTTAATACCTTGCTTTTTCATTAAGTTAAGCAGCACTATTAGACTTTAGAGTTAAATAATGTATGTAAAAGCTGATTTAAAATGCATATAACAAAAATTACTTATGAAAATTTTGAAAATGTGCTTGACTTTTAACGCTATCTATCTTAAAATAGCTTTGTGCCTTTCGAGAGGTGCATAAACGCGGTGGGTGTAGCTCAGTTGGTTAGAGCGCCAGATTGTGGCTCTGGAGGCCGTGGGTTCGATTCCCATCATTCACCCCATGTAGGGATATAGCCAAGTCGGTAAGGCACCAGACTTTGACTCTGGCATTTCGTAGGTTCGAGTCCTGCTATCCCTGCCACTATGGGCTATTAGCTCAGTCGGCTAGAGCACTTGACTTTTAATCAAGGTGTCCCGCGTTCGAGTCGCGGATGGCTCACCAAAACATCTGTAACCATAAGGTTACAGATGTTTTTATTTACTCCTTCATGAATATCCTATTACAAGTATTTTTCATTACATCTTTTCCAGAGTTTCCTTCAATAATTGATTCAGAATCTGTGGGTTGGCTTTCCCCCTTGTTTCCTTCATAGCCTGCCCTACAAGAAACCCAAAAGCTTTATCCCTGCCATTTTTGTAATCAGCCACAGATTGAGGATTTGCAGATACAACTTTTTCGACAGCTGCAAAAAGTGCCCCTTTATCATTCACCACTTCCAATCCCTGTTCCTTCACTATGGTCAGAGGATCTTTTTTAGTCTCAAACATGGTTGGAAGAACTTTTTTCGCTATTGTGTTACTTATTTTCCCCTCATCGACAAGACAAACAAGCTCAGCTAAATATTTCGCAGGGAACGGTATATCTTGAGCTTCCATTTCATTATCTTTTAAGGATTTTAACAAATCTCCTATGATAAAATTACTTACTGCTTTTATATTTTGGGTAAATTTTAAAACCTCTTCAAAGAAATCCGCCAGATACTTAGAAGCAGTAATAATTTCGGCGTCATTTAATGGCAATCCCAACTCACTGACATATCTTTGTTTTCTATTAGCAGGAAGTTCGGGAAGTGAAGCCCTTATGTTTTCAATCTCTTCCACGTCAAGTATAATCGGAACAAGGTCAGGGTCTGAAAAATACCTATAATCATGAGCTTCTTCCTTGAGCCTCATTGCGTAGCTGATACCCCTGTTATCATCCCATCTTCTTGTTTCCTGTAGTATTTGGCCACCCGTTTCAATTTCATCTATCTGGCGTCTCGCTTCTGCATTGACAGACCTTACAATACTTCTGAACGAATTTAAGTTTTTCATTTCAGTTCGCGTTCCAAATTCCTTCTGACCCTTTTTCCTCACTGAAAGGTTAACATCAGCCCTAAGTGACCCTTCCTGCATTTTACAGTCGCAAACCCCCGTGTATTCAAGTATTGCTTTGACACCCTCTACAAATAACCTTGCTTCATCTGCTGATCGCATGTCAGGCTCTGATACAATTTCAATAAGAGGCACTCCGCACCTGTTATAGTCAATAAGCGATCCGGATTCCCACTCGTCATGCAGCAGCTTGCCAGCATCCTCTTCAATGTGGATTCTGGTTATACCAATCCTTTTTGAATCTTCACCCAATTTTATATCAATATACCCTCCCGAACACAGAGGTAAATCGTATTGAGATATTTGATAAGCCTTGGGTAGGTCAGGGTAAAAATAATTTTTTCTATCCTGCTTGCTGTAGCTGGCAATTTTGCAATTCATCGCAAGTCCGGCTTTGGCAGCATACAGGACAACATTCTTATTAAGAACAGGAAGCGTGCCAGGCATTCCAGTACACACAGGACAGCAGTGAGTATTAACATCCCCGCCGAATTGAGTTGAACAGGAACAGAATATTTTTGATTTGGTTGATAGTTCAGCATGTATTTCAAGTCCAATAACAACTTCATAATCACTCATTTTTTCCACCTCATAAACCCGGTTTCAATTTATGAAACTCCGTATTTTGTTGAAATGTATAAGCCACCCTGATAAGGGTCGGTTCATCAAGAGCCTTGCCGATTAACTGCAGCCCTATTGGCAGCTTTTTTGCATCAAACCCGCAGGGAACAACCAGACCGGGAAGCCCTGCAATATTTACCGATACCGTATATATGTCGCCAAGATACATTTCCATAGGATTGTCAGATTTTTCACCGAATTTATACGCCGTTGTCGGAGCAGTGGGCCCGATTATCAAATCATATTTATCAAACACCCTGTCAAATTCATTCTTAATAATAGTCCTGACCTGAAGGGCTTTTTTGTAGTACGCGTCATAATAGCCCGAGCTCAAGGCATAGGTACCAAGCATTATTCTTCTTTTTACCTCATCCCCGAATCCTTCGCTTCTTGTCTGGCAATACAAATCCATAAGATCACTGAATTTTTCCGCCCTGTATCCGTATTTAACACCATCATACCTAGCAAGGTTTGAACTGGCCTCAGCTGACGAAATCAAGTAGTATGCGGGTATTGCATACTCTGTCATCGGAAGGCTGCATTCTTCCCACGTAGCGCCAAGCGATTCCAGTGTATCGAGAGCCTCTAAAACACTTTTCTTGACTTCTGGATTTATTCCCTCCCCGATATATTCTCGGGGAACTCCTATTTTCATACCTTTGATATCATTTTTAAGAGCTTTTGTATAATCAGGATATTCAACATTCAGGGAAGTGGCATCTTTTGGGTCATGCCCCGCAATTACATTCATTACAAGAGTGAGATCCTCAATATCCCTAGCAAAGGGTCCGATCTGATCTAGCGATGATGCGAAAGCCACCAATCCATACCTTGATACAGTTCCATAGGTAGGTTTCATCCCTGTAACTCCGCAGAAAGCCGCAGGCAAACGTATTGATCCACCAGTGTCCGACCCAAGAGAAAAAGCCGTCAAACCAGAAGATACCGCAGCAGCAGAGCCTCCACTCGAACCACCGGCTACCCTTTTGGTATCCCATGGATTTTTTACTTTTTGAAAAAATGATGTCTCATTCGTAGACCCCATAGCAAATTCATCCATATTAAGCTTACCTAGAAGCACACCTCCAGCTTCCTTGAGTCTCTCACAAACCGTAGCGTCATATGGGGGTACAAAATTGTTCAGCATTTTCGAAGCGCACGTGGTTTTTATATTCATTGAACAAATATTATCTTTAATCGCAAAAGGAATACCGACAAGATGAGATGTGCTTTCACCCCTGTCTATTAAATCTTGGCACTTCCGGGCGTCTTCTAGAGCTAAATCTTCACAGACAGTTATGAAGCATCCCAATTCTGGATTTAACTTTTTGATTCTTTCCAGGTATTCTTTTGTAATTTCCATTGAGCTTGCTTTTTTATCCTTTAATAAAGAAACAAGCTGATTTATTGTTAATTCATATAACACCAAAGCTTTTGTCCTCCTTTTATTCCATAATCCGGGGAACTTTGAAGCAACCATTTCCTGAGAAAGGAGCATTCGAGAGTATCTTATCCCTTTCTAAGGATTGTTTTACTTCATCATTCCTCTGTACATTACTGACCGGAACAACATGGGCTGTAGGCTCTATTCCCTTTGTGTCCAGTTCATTAAGTTTATCAATGTAATTTATGATATTTTCCATCTCTGTGGCGAATTTTAATATTTCTTCTTCACTCAAATTAAGCCTAGAAAGCTTTGCAACATGCCTTATTGTTTCTACTGTAACCTTCATATATCCTCCTTCGGTACATCTGATTTTATATGCACCTCCATACTATATCATACTGATAAGCCAAAATCTCCAAAGGGTTGAGATTTTTCAGAGTATAGGAATTATAAAACGCAAACAATTAAAGACCTCTCAAATAATATAAAGTGATCTGAGAGGTCTTTTAATTCTTATAAATTCTGCTGAGTCAAACAGCGAAACAATGTCTTCTCAAAAAGAGTCTTATAGCGATTACGCTATAAGACTTTTTTTGGGAAATGTTAGCTAAATAAACAAACTTTCTGAGAAGCATTGCATATAGTTCAACTATACATACCTACGGAAGGTATATCTTCTTGTTCTTTAATCTTGCACTCTATATAGCTTTTAACATTTTCTTTATGCATATTTAGGGCAACAGCAAATTCTCCGTATAATCGGTTTTCTGCTATATCCATAAAACGTTTGTCAATTTGACCAAGTTTTTTTCCTTGCTCTTCAACTATTCTCTCTCTTGTGTATATGGTCTTTAGTAACCTTAGTAAATCAGAACAATTGTGTGTTTTTAGAGATTCTTTGTAAAAACCCTCAAGTAATTTAATATTATCGATGTCGGTTAAGTTTTCTCTTATTGACGGAATGTCGGAAATTAATTGTTTAGCCTCATCACAAGAGATCACCGGCCGTATGAACACATTTGTATCAACAGGTGTAAACACCTTCTCATTATGATAAAGAGGAGAAAGTGTGTAATAAAGCCTGTTTTTGTCAATACCTGGAATATCTGGTGAATCGATTGATTTTATTTTGCATACACCATAACTGCCGTAAATTATTAAGTCGCCAACCTTATACATAGTTTTACACGCTCCTATTTTAAAATTATATAAATTATTTTTGTTTTTTGATTTTCATCAAATAAGGTGATTCCAAAAAAATAACTGGTCAATTGCCATTTAAAAAATCTGATTTACATTTTTTGCGTAGCAAAATAATGTTCTCCTTTGGAAACTTTTAAGCTTCCATGATGGGCTTTATGACTTAAATATTATATATATTATTTTTTGAAATGACCTAAGTTCTATACTCATAAAAAAAGTAATCTTGACAACTGGACTTACGTTTATCAAAACTACTCGTTGCAATACTAGTTTATCATATTTTTAAGTTTTATGTAAGTAGAACTTTCATATAGCTATCAGAAATCAAGATATAAAGAGACTTTTGAACAATTGAGCAATAAATTATGAGTTTAATTCATCACGTTTTATAAGAGCATACAACGATATTAATACATATATAAGTATTCTAAAATAAGCAATAGCAAAGCATAGAAGGAGAATTCAGAACCTAGAATTCAGGATTCAGAATATTTCGCCCAAATTTAAGCTGATTTCATAGCTTTCTTATATAAATATGATATTTGATTGCAGCTCAAACTGTGATATGTTATATTACAGTTTGAGATACGAAAATAAAGGTGGTAAGAATTTTGAAGGATGAAAAGATTACGTTGGACGAATGGAAAAGCTTGTACCAAGCAGCTGTCAAGTTTAAGGAGATAGAATGCTGGGATTGGATGTCTGATATTGATATTTTTGGTGTTGAGAATATTGAAACTCATGAAATAGGATATTGTTGCATTATAGGTAATGCAGGTCAGATGTATGGACTGAGCATTTATTTTGGAGATGAAGGATTAAACTCGTATATAGGCACATTATATCATGATGCTCCCGTTGAAGATTTGGGATATATTCAAAATTGTATAACTGTGTACTTCCAAGATAGGCAAAATCTAAACAGAGAAGATTTGAAGCTGATTAAAGATTTGGAATTTAAATTCAGAGGAAAGAATCAGTGGCCTCAATTTAGAAATTATTTGCCCAATTATTTTCCGTCTAGCCTTAGCAAAAGTGAAGTCAAATATATGACCTATGCATTTGAGCAGGTAATAGATGTTGCTTTAAGATGTAAGAAAGATGAGAAATTATTACAGCATGAAGAAGAGGACTTGATTTTTTGTAAAGTTTCTAAGATTGTCGATAAAGAGATTATGTGGGAAGACAGGTATGTAAAACCAAATCTCGATGATAGCTATAGCGAATATCAAAATGTTAATGAAATAGCTTTAAAAAAGATTAGGGACAACAAGCTTAGAAAAACAGGTATTTGGGAAGTGGATATTTTTAATGCACCTGTAATGGTTAAAGAAAAAGGAAGACCCTATTATCCGCTGATGTTTATGATTACTGAGGCAGAAAGTGAAGTAATGATCGACATGAAAATGAGCTCTGATTTTGAAAGCTATATTGGGAAATTTAGGGATCAATTTATTGATCTGATTTTAAAAAACAGGCATATACCTGAAGTTATTGTTGTACAGAGAAAAGTTGTTTTCCAAATGCTTGAGCCTATTTCGGCAAAACTAGGCATAGAACTACAGGCAGTTGAAGAATTGTATAGTATTCAGGAGTTTAGAAAAGGATTGAAAGAGTTTCTATAAGGTATTTCTTGTTGAAAAAGAGAAATTTCCCGGGAAATATGATTGGTGTTTTTGTCGAAATATAAATTTCAAAAAAGATATTTTAAAAGGGCCCCATTTAGAGCCCTTTTAAGTAATAAAAATAGCGTTATTCTTTTTTTGCTATGTCATAAAGACTTAAAGTACTGTTTTTCTCTTCAGCCCAACGTATTGACCATTCGTTTTCAAAGAGAAGTACATATCTTTCATTCTCATCCTGTGCAAGCATGGTAGAGCTTGTAAGAATAAGTTTTCTTGGATCAACCTCTGAATTATCTATCCATCTTGCGTGTTTGAACGGTAAATGTTGTATTCTCAAATCGACACCGTACTCGTTTTTTAGTCTGTATTCAAGAACTTCAAACTGAAGTGATCCAACAGTACCTATAATTAAGGCTTCTATACCTATATCCACTTGTTTGAAAACTTGTATTGCACCCTCTTCGGATAATTGATTAATTCCTTTTATAAATTGCTTACGTTTCATCGTATCCGTTGATATTACTCTAGCAAAATGTTCAGCAGGGAAGATAGGTATGCCATCAAATTTGAGGTCGCTATTTGATTCACAAAGAGTATCTCCTATATTGAAAATACCCGGATCAAAAACACCTATTATATCGCCAGCATAAGCCTCTTCTATAATTGTACGCTCTTGGGCCATGAATTGCTGAGGTTGTGATAGTTTTATAAACTTTTTCTGCTGAATATGATTTACTTCCATTCCTTTGAAAAAACGTCCGGAGCATATTCTCATAAAAGCTATTCTGTCTCTGTG
>CAYXPB010000139.1:0-13382 GCA_964466645.1 uncultured Acetivibrio sp.
TAAAGGGGACTAATAATTCATCTTCTTTATCAAAGGGCATATATCCATGCATCATCCCACTAAAACCAATAGCAGCCAGACTTGTTATATCAACACTATAACTTTCTTTTACACCCTCTGCAAGCTTTCGATAACAATCCTGTAAACCTATCCATACTTTTTCAAGGCTATATGTCCAAGTTCCATCTATGTAATCATTTTCCCAAACATGACTTCCTGATGCAATTGGCTCATTCTTCTCTCCTATCAATACTGCCTTAATGCGAGTAGAACCAAACTCTATACCAAGAACTGCTTTCCCATCTAAAATATATTGTCGTATTTTATCCATAAATGACCGCTTTCTACTTTTATTGTTATATATGAGTTCCCCTTAAGACAGCAGTCTTATTATTTTACCTGCTAATCTTAAGGGGAACAAACAACTAGTGATCTTTTTAATTATTAATTCATCAATACTTCTTTCATCCCATTATAAGCCGGCTTTGGATTGTAATTATTATCATAAATCAAACCTCTACCAGTTCCTGGGAATGTCTGAGGGATCCATGAATACTTATCGGTAAAGCCCCAAACCACAAATGTTTTAACGTTATCATTTCTCAAAGCAATTTCCATCAATGACTTGTAATTGCTTCCCTGTGTATTAAACCCGTTATTTTGATTTTCTGAATCATTCATACGAATATCAAGCTCAGTAATTGATACCTGTACTCCTATAGCTGCGTATCTCTTGATATTCTGTTCTATTGCTGCCAACTGGGAAGAACTCATTCCATTAATAAAGTGACTTTGGAAGCCTACTCCGTCAATTGGAATTCCTCTTTCCTTCATGCTTTTAATCATATTATATGCTGTGTTGGACTTTGCTCCCATGTCTTCTATATTATAATCATTATAGAAGAGAAGTGCACTAGGGTCAGCCTGTCTTGCAGTCTGGAATGCAATATCTATAAAATCATTACCGATTTTATTTGTCCATACACTTCTTCTAAGTCCATTACCACTATCGTCACAAGCTTCGTTGACAACGTCCCACTCTGCAACTTTTCCCTTATAATGTTGCATAGTCTTAGTAATGTGGTTATTCATCGCTGAAATCAGTCCCTCACGACTTCCACTCCAATTTCCCATCCATCCAGGAAGTTGAGCATGCCATACGAGAGTATGCCCACGAACCTTCATATTGTTACTCATAGCAAAGTTAACTAATTTGTCGCCGTTACTAAAGTTGAAGTTATTTTGTGAAGGCTCTATAGCATCAACTTTCATTTCGTTCTCAGCTACAACCATTGCAAATTCATTTTTTAGTATATTATCATAAGTTCCGCCTGTTTGACCAGAGAACCATTGACTGTTAACACATGTACCCACTGTTAATCCCTTTGCTGCTCCCAATTGATACAATGAAGTACCTTTAGGTGCTGGTGCAGAAGTTCTTGGTGCCGTAGTTGGAGTTGGTGTAACTACCACTAAACTTTGAGCTGGGAAACGAGTTATCATACCCAACAAGTATTGTCTTACAAATCCAAAGTCTAGTGAGTCTATATTTCCATCTCCATTAACATCAGCTCTTGCTAAAGTTTGTCCTGTAAGTGCATTAACTCCAAGCAAGTGCACTCTTAATGCTGCTAAATCTAAGGAACTAATACTTCCATCAAGATCCAAATCACCGTAACTTATCGAAGGATTTCCGCCAGTGTCACCACCAGTGTTTCCTCCGTCACTTCCTGTTACAAATGAGAATGAATCAATGTTTACAGGTCCATTAAAGCAAAGATATAAATCTTGCGTGCTTGAAGCACCACTAACAGACGTGGATAACTCCTCGTAAGCATCCCAACCGCCAGTCGAAGGTACACTCAAAGAACCTATAAGAGTACCTGTACTACTGCCCAATCTTAATTGAATTGTTGTGCTAGAGTCACCACCATAAGCAACACGAGCATTAAAAGAAGATGCTCCAGAGCCAAAGTTGGTTTTATTGAATACAAGATAATCTCCGTCTTCAATATATCCTATACCACTTCCGCCATTATCAGTGCCTATTTTTTCCATTGTAGAAGAACTTAGACTGTTGTATTCTTCTGATTCTAATGCTGTAAAAGCACTTCTCTCAGTAACAGCTACTCCGGTTTTACTAGCAAGATTACCGCCAGTATCTCCACCGCCGTTATCGCCGCCACCATTATCATTAGGATCATCTCCACCCATGATAATATTCATTTTTGTCATATTACCTTGACCACTACTTTGATATCCCTCTACAACCATGGTAACTTCGTACATATTACCCATTCTCATGCCTCTAGATTCCCATTCTTTAAAGTGTTCATGGCATGATATAGTTCCGCTTGAACGTTTTTGTGTACGAACACTCCAATACTGTTGGAAAGTTGAAGTACCTTCAATGGAAGGCTGCTGATTTCTTGTTGTCTCATATATTTCATATGTACCACCATTGGCAGAAAATGTGCCTTTTGGATTATTACTTCCTGGTGGTTTCCAGGTGCCGTAGCTCTCAATTATGTAATACTCTACAAGCGGATTTTGCGTCCAACCATATACAGACAAATATGAATTTCCGCTTGGCTTGTAGTCACATGCGTACTCCAAAACTATATTTCCATATTGTTGGTAGCTCTGTTTTGAACCAAGCTTTTTACCTGTACGGAATAATATATTACCAATATTATTCCATGAACAACTGAATGTGCCGCCTCCATTAAGCGTCATTGTGCCATTACCATGGTCTTTCCAATATTCATAGTCATAACCGTCAATATTGCCTGTTGCATTTGATGTAAGAGTTGGTCCTGCCTTAACATCTTTTGGAAACATGCTAAACAAGAAGGTAAAACACATGAAAGTTGAAAAAATAACTTTCAATCCTTTTTTCATTTTTTGCTCCCCTTTCCTTTTTACAGTTTTCTAAGTTTGAAATTTCCTATCCTTTTTGCATCTTTATTTCACCCACAAATCCCCTTCCTTCCAATATTAAATATTTTTATTATAATGAACTCTAAATATATTAGAGTATTCATACAAAAAATATAAGTATATAGATAGTAGATAGTAGATAAAGATAGTAGATAGTAAATATTAAATATAGATGCAAGTATAAGTATAAAAATAAGTACAAATGTAAGTACAACAAAAGATAAGTAACCGGTTTACTAAAGCGGTTACTTTCATAATAACATAAATTCCAAACAAAGACAATAAGTTTTTATTAAGAAAACTCGCCTAAACCATGTCCTTTTTTAGCTAATTTATTACGAGTCTTTATATTAAGTTTACTCGAGTGAAAAGGATGCAAAACCTGCACCTCCCTCACCTGTATACACAAAATACAATGCCTGTATACCATCAGGTATTTCAATATCAGCAGAATATTCCTTCCATATGTTCGAAAATTCAACGGGTATTTTTCCAAGCTCTTTACCATCCCAAGATGTCTTAACTAAAAAGTTACCGCGGCAATATCCGCGCACCTTAATCTTAACCTTTTTTATTCCCTTACAATCAAAATATTTAAATCCGACTGCAGCACTGTCTCTCAAATTGGCTACATAACCGATTTCTTGATCACCATCTTTTCCATCCTGAGTTATCTTTGGGAATCGAGTGTCCATCCACTCACCAGGAGCACCCGTATACTTTTCTTCGTACTTGCAGAATAAATTACATGCTATATATGCAGGATACTCCCCTCGTCCTGCAAGTGGCCCCCCATTAGAACCACAAGACGTCATCTCTACCTGTGGGATAGTGCCATCCTCTCTAAATTCAATCTGCTCAATACAGCCCTGCCGGCTAAAATTTGTTCCATTGGTATGTCTATGATAAAATATGTACCATTTTCCGTTTATTTCTACAATACTGCCATGATTGTTACCACCATAGTACATAGGTTTATTCGCAGGTTTGTAAGAATCAATATGAAGATCGTTATTGCTCACAATAACTCCCTGATATTTAAAACCTTTTGTTGGATATTGGCTGGTAGCATAACATAGTTCATGGTAAACAATCGAGGAATAGACAAAGTAATAGGTATCCCCTTTCTTTCTTATAGAAGGAGCCTCAAAAAATTCATGTCCTTCAAATCCGCTGCCCTTGCTATAAGGCTCACTAGGTGCTATAAACGTGGGTTCTTCCATGATAGTAAGCATATCCTGCCCAAGCACTGTTACCATAGGCCCATTTCTCGACTTATCACCAACTGAACAAAAGCCGGTATACAGATATGTTTTCTCTCCTTCTGTCAATACTCCTGGATCAAATTGAGGCTGGTCGCTCTCTTTTTCTCCTAGACGTGTTCCATCGGCATAATGTACATATCCATAGAATTCAAACTTGCCTGCTGGATTATCGCAAACAGCGACTGATACAATTGAAACCTTATCAAGAACATAGTACAAATAGTACTTTCCATTCGGTCCGACTGTGATATCCGGTGCATAAAGACACATACTACCGTCATGATTAAGCGGGTCATCTGTTTTATTGTAAATCACGCCCTCATATCTCCAGTCAGTCAAATCATCAACGGGTGCCGACCAACATACATAATCATTCAGACAATAGGCATGTCCGTTAAAACGGTCATGCGATCCGTAAACATATACTCTATTGTTAAAAACATACGGTTCCCCATCGGGAATATATTCCCATGATGGAAGATATGGATTGAAACCTTGCTTTTTCATTATCATTATTTGTCCTCCTTTGGTAGCTCTATAAATGTTATCTTTCTAAAAGTTATTCTATGACGTAAAATTCATCAGGATCATAGCCTAAATAAGTTTCTGTCATATCATTCACCGTAGAAATTTCCAGCATGCACAGATGGTTGCATGGGATTGTCAATTTTACTTCATACGTTCCTTTTTGTTCAAACAGTTTCTCATCAGTTTGGAGCGGCTCAGCAGAAGCTTTAAGTATCTTTAACTGCTCCTTGCTCAAACTACGTGGCTTGCCAAGATTGCTCCATGTCTTCATAGGATTCGCATGTGCTCCTCCTACATCCTTTTTTAATAGCAGAGCCTGTTTGCCTATAGATGGCATTGTAATCACATAGTCTATATCGGAAGACGGTTTGTGATCGCGCATGTCATGCCAATTCCAGCCAATTATTACATACTTGTTGTCACTTTTAGTTACAATTAGATTATCATCCCGGTAAAGCAATTCTTCGCCGGCGTTTGAGAAAAATTCAAAAGTATAATAGGTTGGTTTTTTTATGGAGTTCAGAGCAACCAAACCAAACCCTCCGTGAAATACAGACTTCGGAACATCCATCTCCTCAAATACGTCACTGAAAGTCCAATAGGAATAAGAATCAGCATATTCTCCTGCTTCACTAAGTATACGTGCAATGAATGCCGCATTAAAATCCGTATCATGTATAGGGCATATAGGCATATAAGAGGTATTAAACTCTGTTATATGCAACGGCATATTCGCAATCCGTGGATAATCAGCCATAATCTGGCGCGTTTCCTTAAGTTCTTCAATCATGCGTGTCGGCTCACGCATGGTATGGTATATATAATGTCCACGAGTTGTTGGATCATTTGCCGTATAGCAATGACGGGTTATAAAGTCCAAAGGCGTATTATTCTTTACACAATATTCAAAAAATCCCCTCAACCAACGTTCGGTGTCAACGCCACAAATTGCAGGTCCACCAATCTGGATACGTGAATCAACACTTTTTACAGCCGCAGCTGAATATTCATAAAGCTTGAAATACTCTTCCATAGTGCCTGCCCAGAATGGAATATTAGGTTCATTCCACACCTCAACCGGCCAAGTGACCACCTCATCCCTGCCATACCTGTCAATCAGGTGGTTTAAAGTGTTTGTTACTAGTTCCGCCCATTTTTCATAGGATACGGGAGGAGTAACGTTACCTTTCCAGTAAAACACAGTCTGTTCGCCAGTCTTAAGCTTTTCAGGCATGAAACCAAGTTCAAGGAATGGGCGTATACCATTCTCCATATAGGTGTCCATTATTTGATCTAAATATGTAAAGTTGTAAAATGTACTCGTTTTACCGTCCATTTCACACTCACGGTATATACCCACATCATCACAAAATAGCCCATGACCGCGGATATATCTAAAGCGCAGAGTTTCCTGAACCATTTTCAAATGATCAATATATTCTTTTTGTAACGCCAACCCCATCCTGCCAGTACCAACACAATAATTTGCATAATTTTTGAAAGGCTTACCCGATACAGGCACTTCAATCTTCTTTACCATGTTAAACCTCCATTTTTTTAAATAATTATCATAAATATATTCTCAGGCATACAAAAAAACAAGCAACAAAATTCATTATTTATAAGTCCATCTATTATGTTTTGAAAGCGGGCATTGCGAATCTTCGAGTTTTGCTCTTATTTGAACAAAGCATCCACACTGTAAACAAGTAGAACTATACTCCAGATATTCACATTTACTACACTGCAACAATCTAAACTCATAGACCTCATCGCTAACAAACTTGATCCTTTTATTTCTTGTAAGTTTATCAATTGCATCATTTATTTGTTCCTGAGAAATTTGTGCTTTTACCTTCACATTTTCCGAACAACTTTTACATTTTGGTTCTACCATAATAAATCACCTAAATAAATATGTTTCCGTGCATATGAACATTATTTGTTACGCAATACAAATAACAATAAATTTTCGAAACGGCAACTGCAATGTGTTCTTGCAATTGCCTATTTCATAATCACCTAAAAACTAATTTAGCTCTAGAACGACAACAGATTTTGATGGAATTTTACATTTTGCATGATTATTTTCCATCTTTGTATCTTTAAACACATCAATTTTCACTTGATTACTATCTTCAAAGGTGTTCATCGCATTCATTACCTGGGCTGTCAGAACCTTTCCACCTATACTCTGTACTATTGTTCCTCTTATATCAATGTCAACTTCAATATCTTGTACAGGATTGAGGTTACAAATTGAAACATGTATTTTGCCCTCCTTATCCTGTGAAGACGAAACACTTATCTGAGTTATTTTTTCTCCATTACAGGAATACTCAGGATTTTCAACTTCAAGTGATAAAAGTTGTGCATCCTGATGTACCTTATACATATCAAAGATATGGTATGTAGGCGTTAAAAGCATTTTATTCCCTTCGGTCAAAATCATTGCCTGAAGTACATTTACCGTCTGAGCTATGTTTGCCATTTGCACTCTTTCACAATGGTTATTGAAAATATTCAGGCTAATACCTGCGATCAAAGCATCCCTCAATGTATTCTGCTGGTACAAAAAGCCTGGATTCGTACCAGGTTCCACATCGTACCAGGACCCCCATTCATCAACTATCAAGTCAACCTTCTTTTCAGGGTCATATTTATCCATGATGGTAATATGCTTATTAATCAATTCCTCCATATACAGTGCTTTTTGGAATGTTTTGAACCATTCTTCTTCATCAAATTCAGTAGCCGAACCTTTCCCAGTAAAGAAATCATGTGGTACGGTATAGTAATGCAAGCTTATAGCATTCATTAAATGTCCAGCTTCCCTCATCAGAACTTCCGTCCAATGATAGTCAGCAGTATTAGCTCCACACGCAACCTTATATATGGTATTGTCTCCATAGTTTCGCACATATGTTGAATATCTTCTGTAGAGGTCTGCATAATATTCCGGTCTCATATTTCCACCGCAACCCCAGTTTTCATTTCCTACCCCAAAAAACTTCAACTTCCAAGGTTCTTCTTTTCCATTTTGCCTTCTCAAATCAGCCATGGGCGATTTGCCATCAAAGGTCATATATTCTACCCACTGCTGCATTTCATGTACAGTACCGCTTCCTACATTACCGCAGATATAGCCTTCCGCACCAATCATTTCACAAAACTCTAAAAATTCATGGGTACCAAAGTGATTATTTTCAACCACACCACCCCAATGAGTATTGATCATGTAAGGTCTCTTCTCTTTTGGTCCAATCCCATCCATCCAATGGTATTCATCGGCAAAACACCCTCCTGGCCATCTTAAAACAGGCACTTTAACTTTCTTTAGTGCTTCGACAACATCGGTACGATACCCTTTTATGTTTGGAATATCAGAATCTTCTCCAACCCATATCCCACCGTAAATACACCTTCCAAGATGCTCCGAGAAATGTCCGTATATGTTTTTGTTTATTTTTCCTTTTTTAATATCAGCATTTAATATCATTTTAACCATTAGTTTTCCCCTTTTCTTAATCTAAATAACACATCCAAATTGTAAATTTGAGGGATATCATTCTCCCCTATACAGCTTTATTTTCAGCCCCATATCCGTGAAAACCACTTCCCCTACCAATAAATCCTTATTCAAAAAATTCAAAGCCTTACTGTTTGTGATGATTTTAGGGTATGTTCTGAATAATACATTCTTCGATTCTTTTATTGCATAACCGTTATTCTCAATATAAATTTTACAGTCTTCTCCTGTATAATCTTTCCCTTCAAGCATATACCTTGCGGATATAATATGCTTATCCCCATGCTTTTCTATAATCTGAGTATCAATTCCTCCAGGAAGCACTTCCCCTGTAAAATATTTACCTGTAGCACTACCTGTAAAAAGAATCATTACAACACTATCTCCATGAAGGTTATTTAATGAAATTTCTTCTTTGATTTCTATATGTACCATGAATAATTCTTCAAAATCCAAATCATTATGCCCCCCTTTTTGCACAATAGACTTTCCTTCATAACAATGCCACTAGGTCATTTAAATACAAACCTTAAATCTAAGGTCAATGCAACAAACCATGAAAGTATAATCCCTTACAATGATAGGTATTTCGCCCTCTAATAAGCAATTTTTATTGTGAACCAATTACATAAATACTAGCATAATATTGTAAAATGTACAATAATAATTACGGCATTTTATATTACTATAGGTGATTAAGGTGATTCCAAAAAAATAACTGTTCAGTCTCCATTTCAAAAAATCTAACTGAATGGGCATAAAACCTTAAAGCAAATCGTTAACATTGTTTTTATCTACGACTTTAGAATAGTTTGCAAATATAATAGGTTAGGCAAACCAATTATATTTAGCATACCTAACCTATACCCTAAAAATCTTGTAATTTATACTTGTATCTTTTACACAAAATTCGACCTTGAACCAAAACAACTTTTTATTTGTAGATAAGGCTTTTAATCCATGCATCCATTTGCAACTGCTCTTACACGAAGGTGATAATGCTCTTCCATATTAGGATACATTTGATGCATATATACAACAGAAAGCCGCTCTTTCGGATCAATACTTACGTAAGTTCCCAGCATACCAGTCCATCCAAATTCGCCAATCGAACCGTTAGAATGAGCTTGTGCTGTATCCATGAGTGTTCTGACCCCTAGACCATATCCGTAGCCACCTAAATACGAATTTCTATAATCCAGCAACTGTTCCGCGCTCAAGTGGTTTGTTCTCATAAGATCTATAGTCTTTCTACCAATAATTCTTTCTCCATTAAAAACCCCTCCATTTGCCAACATTTGTGAAAATTTGAGATAATCATTAACGGTCGAAAAAAGCCCTGCACCTCCAGCTTCATAAAGTTCATCCGGCTTATGAAATTGATCTAGAGGACCGGAAGCTTTTATCAGTTCCCCTTTACTGTTTTTTCTGTAATGGGTAACCATCCTCGACTCAATATCGTCATAGTAACGGTAGCCTGTATCCTTCATACCCAAAGGTCCAAATATTTCATCCTGCAAAAATTCCCCCACGGTTTTTCCTGAAATTATCTGTATTAAAGCTGCAATAATATCATGACCATATCCATATAACCAGTGGGAGCCCGGCTCAAATGCAACAGGAACAGCTCCCATTGCTTTTACCTCAGTCACAATATCAAATTTGCCGTGTTTTTTCTCCAATTCATTCTTTACTTTTGCCATTTCTTTTGCTGTTGGTGAATCCATATCAGGGTATGGTATGCCAACAGACATATTAAACGCGTGTTTGATTAACATCTCATTCTGAGCTTTTTTTACATTAATATTTCCGTTAAGATCTGGTACAAATACCTGCGTATCCCTATATTCAGGAAAATATTCGTAAATCGGCTCGTTCAAAAGAAATTCTCCTCTTTCAAACAACATCATAGCTGCTGTA
Source organism: uncultured Acetivibrio sp. (assembly GCA_964466645.1). GTDB lineage: Bacteria > Bacillota > Clostridia > Acetivibrionales > Acetivibrionaceae > Acetivibrio. The sequence goes on from CAYXPB010000139.1 coordinate 10,183, forward strand.
CATATAACTACTTTTGTCATTGAAAACATTCGGTATATAGTATCTTCCGTAATCTTTCTTTTTTCCTCCAAATCAGCATAACCAAAATACCCCTGATATAAAACCTCTCCATCTCTTGCAACAGCACATCCGCATCCAGGCAGACCATTTTCCACATATCTCTTTAACAACTCCGATAAACTTTCAAATCTTGCCATATTAAAATTCTCCTTGCATCAAGTTTTAGGTCATTTCAAAAAATAACCTATACAGCATTTAGTTCATAAAGACCCTTACACCAGTTACTTTCATGCTACCATAATTTTGTATTGTCCGCAATAAACTTTTAACTAATAGTATTCATAAAGAAATGTGAATTTTTGAAACACCATTGACCAGTTATTTTTTATAGAATCACCTAACAAAAATAAAACATGCTTGTAAACATAAAAAAAGTCTATTTGAAAATAATAATATTGGAGGGATGTTAATGAGTCAGAACAGATACTATAGAAAGCACCCAAGAAGCCATGTTAAAGCTGATAGCGAGAATGAAGAAAAGATACTAAATTTAAGTGCACTGACAGCTGTAGGAATTTTAGCCTTCAGTTTTGCAAACGGCATGTTCTTAGGATATATGTGGAAAAGAAGCAGATGTTGATAAAAAGTACTATCGTGTTAAAGCGATAGTACTTTTTGCATTTTGAATTTAGGTGATCCCAAAAATTAACATATACAAACTTTAAGTCAATAAGCTTATCATGGAATCTAAAGTTAATATTCTAAGTTATCACTGAAGCTTTAAAATATTGCCTTGCACTCTCAGTATCCTTTATTATTTGATCAACCAACTCTTCTTTTCCGCTGAACTTCTTTTCACCTCTAATTCTTTTGAGGAAAAAGACTTCGATGTCCTTTCCATAAATATCTTCACTGTAATCAAATATATAAGTCTCAATAGATTTTTTCTGACCTTCGAAAGTCGGGTTATTTCCAATATTGGTTATACTGTTATATATCTTGCCGCTCAGAAATGTTCGTGTAACATACACCCCATCCGTCGGCATTAAAAGGTATTCTTCAGGATAGATATTAGCAGTCGGAAAACCTATTGTATTCCCTATCCTTTTCCCTTTCTCAACAATGCCAGTTATTGAATAATGCCTACCTAGCAGCTTAAAAGCACCGTCCATATCGCCTTTTTTGACATGCGTTCTGATAAGCGTGCTACTTACTATATCATCACCCACTTTTATTGCAGGGATGGTTATTACCTTGTATTTGTACTTTTGCCCGAGCTCTTTTAAATAGGCAACATCTCCCTGACCCTTATAACCGAACCTATAGTCATGCCCTGTGACCGCTAACTTCATACTTAATTTGTCCACAAGTATATCTTTTACAAACAACTCTGGACTCATTCTTGAAAAAGGCTCGTCAAATTCCTCAAAATAAGTATAGTCAAGCTGAGTAAGCTCAAGTAGCTTGTTTTTTTTATTCATTGAAGTAATTAGAGGTGTAAACAACTTTTTTCTAATTATATTTTCAGGATGCTTGTTAAAACTATATAAAACAGATTCAAGCTCCCTTTCCTTTGATTCACTTATTAAAGTGTTTATCAATGCCATGTGTGCAATATGCAAGCCGTCAAAATTACCTAACCCAATACCAGTTGGCTTTGTCAATTCAATTTCCTGATACTTACCATATATTACTTTCATACTCTATCCCTTTATTGCGTTTATAAAAACTTCTGTTTATATAAAGCGCTAATTATTTTCTACAGTTTTATAATTTTTTTATTATTCGGTATTAAATAGCCTTATCAGAACTGCTTTTTCATTTTTAATAGTAAACTTCCATTTATCGATAAAACCTCACTTATACCGGCAAACTTTCCATTTACATCGTATGTCCTAAGCATAATGCCTTTTTTAAGGCTTTCCCTCTTCAATTCAACATAAGCGCCATTTAGCAATTTCTTAGTTTCAGAACTGTTTAAATCTATCCTACCTAAATCATCGAAAACATCTTCTATTGTAGAAAGTTTACAATTTATAGAATTGTCCATAGATAGCTCCAATATCTCTTCAAGAGTGAGCGAATCCGACAGTTCATAACGTCCAGCTCTCGTCCTGACAAGAAACGACATGTGTCCTCCACACCCAAGCTTTTCTCCAATATCAGAACACAAAGTTCTTATATAAGTGCCTTTAGAACACACCACATCAAATATAGCCTTATTACCCTTTATTTCTATAATATCTATTGAGTATATAGTAACCTTCCTAGGTGCTCTTTCTATAGTAATGCCATCTCTTGCAAGTTCGTAGAGCTTCTTTCCCTCAACCTTAACAGCCGAGTACATAGGTGGTATCTGGCTGTAACTTCCGACAAAACTCATTATTGTACTATATATTTGTTCTCTCGTAAAATCCACTTCACATTCCTTCAAAACGGTCCCATAGCTATCCTGCGTGTCTGTTGAAGTACCAAGAGTAAGTTCTGCTCGGTATACCTTATCCTTGTCTACCAAGTACTCAATAGTCTTTGTAGCCTTTCCAATACACACTGGTAAAACTCCAACTGCACCTGGGTCTAGTGTTCCCGTGTGACCTATTTTTCTTTCCTTTAATATGCCTCTCAAATATGCAACCACATCAAATGAAGTCATACCTGGTGGTTTAAGTACATTTAATATTCCATCCATCATTACAAAACTTCCCTTATCTCATTTTTGAGCATTTCTTTTATTTGGGCCATACTTCCTCTCAAAGTGCATCCTGCCGCTTTCTTATGGCCTCCTCCAGAGTACTTATGTGCAATAACAGATACATCCACATAGTTTTGAGAACGAAAATTGATTTTAAATTCATCCTCATTTCTCTGCCTAATCAAAACAGCCACCTCAACACCTTCAATATTCCTAGCTATATTTACCAAGCCATCGCAATCTTCCTCAGAAGCATCGGCTTTTTTTAGCATTTCATTAGTTACAGTTATAAAGGCTGACTTACCACCCTCTGTAATTTCAATAGTATCTATAGCTAAACCCATAAGTAAAACCTTCTTATATGGTAATGTCTCAAAAACCAACTGAGAAATCTTCGATACATTTACACCATTATTAATTAGATCAGCAGTAATCTGATGAGTTATAGGTGTTGTATTGCTATATCGAAATCCTCCTGTATCTGTAGCTATTGCTACATAAAGACATG
>CAYXPB010000140.1:0-13372 GCA_964466645.1 uncultured Acetivibrio sp.
GGCTTATAACCAAATGTAGGTAGGCAATAGATATAATCAAAGCGTTCATTTAATAAACAGTCTGAGTATATTGACTCAAACCGAACATTCACATTTTCAGCTTCTCCAAAAGCAAGCTTCAATAATAAGTTCATGGATTTTAGCTGAGTTGTTAGTGTTATTTTACTATCCGGTATTTGGTTAAATATTTCTTTAAGCCCAACCAGATGCTTTTCAGCTTCTGTTACAAGTACATTTTTAGGCTTAAGTTTCTTTAATTTTTTACTAATATATGAGCTCAAATAAACGGGTGCAAGAACTGTACCCATTCTGTCATTTTTATAAATCTCTATAGTAAACTCTAATAAGTCAATATTTTTTAAAGCTTTGAAAATATCAAAAAAATCATCTCTATCCGCAGGAAAAAACCCCAATTCCTCTTCAGTTGCCTGTTTCATAAACTGAAAAAGCTTCTCTTTATCTTTTATTGTGTTTGAAGTCTCCTCAAGTTTTTTCGATGTCAATTTTACTCTGAGCATTTCATTTAAGAGCTGCTCTCTGGAAGATATCTGTCTTTGATACAACATATTCAACGCAATTTCTAAATTCACTATATTCCTCCTTCCTATGTCATCGACTATTTTAGTATACTTTACCGTGTTTTAGTATGTCAATACTAAAACTATAATTGTATGCTTTTTATTTTTACTAAATGATTTTAAAGCCTCGTCACTTAAATGGACGTCCTTTTAAAATTGAGTTTTTAATACATTAAGTAAACAATTCATACAGAATTGACGATACAATATGAAAGAGTTAATAAATTGATCTGCTGAATCAACATTAATAATAAAAAACACTCTCCTCAAGACACCGTAACAAACTCAAGTCCTTTAGCCTGCTTAACTGTCAATAGATTCCATCTCGTTCTATGGAAGTCAAAATGTTCTCCCGTCATATCGTGAATCTTGTCTTGATATACTGCATACTGCGACATAATTTGTTTTGCTTCATCAGCATTATTAACCACAATTGCACGAATACCAGGTTTATGAACATTTACGAAAATACTATGTATTTTCTCTTCAAATTCTTCGTTATCATCAAATTTAGTAACACCACTACCCGTAGTATTTATTGCTTCCATCTTGATAAGTTTACCTATCTTTGAATAAACATAGTTTGTATGGGAAAATATCCTTTGTATTTCCTTTCCGCTAAAAGGTGCAACCATCTATAAAAAATACAACCACCTTGCACCCATTTGCAACCGGTGGTTGAATTTATGTAAAACATTAACATTTGCTTTCAAAATTCCACCAAACATATCCTTAGTATTTCCACTTAAATGCATGCAAACCCCTGTATCTATTTATATACACGTAAAATTATACAAAAATTATACAAAAAACCATTTGTTTACCGTTTGACAAAAATATGCTATGCTGAATATTGAATTATATTCCACTAATTTGCTAAAAGGGACATTGTCATTATATTGTGATATAATCCAATAAACCCTTTGCCAAACACACGAAACGGCATTTTAATTACATACATGGGGGTGCATAGATGTCCTACAAAGTTACTATCCAAAGTGCTGTACTAGAGAAATGTATAGAACATGTAACATTTAATGTTGATACACCTAATCATTATGACTTGCGAACTGAGCCAAAGAATTCAATGATAATCACAGGAAAAATCGATACGGACGAAAATACAGCCTTACTTTATAAATGGGCTTTATTACCTGTAACTAATCCTGAATGTTATAAGGAAATAACCGTAGAGTACACAAAAGATAACCAGTTAGTACGAAAAGTTTGTTTTTCTAAAGCCTTTGTGGTTGATTACTCTGAGAACTATTCGAATTATTCTGGTGTTGGAACGTTTACACTCTATGTCAGGCAATTTCGAGGAAAAGATATTGAGTGCATTGGTCAAACATCTCAATCAAGTTCAGAAGTATCGAGCACAGTTGAAGAGGTTGAGAAAGAAATTGATGTGGTGAAACAACAGACTCCAATAGCAGCAACAGCATCTAGTAGCAAGCCTACCATGAGTATTACTGATAGGATTGCAAAGCAGAAGGAAATGATAGATAATGGTATTACAGAAATAAGTAATGATGCTGATAATACTCCGAGACTTCCTGAAATGGAGGTTCGTTTTAATAGAAATCCGAATCATGATGCTGTTGAATTTGAAAGGCAATTAAAAGCACAAGAAAAAGGCATGAATTCTTTAACTGTTGATGAATTTATTCAGAATAGGGATAGATACTTAAAAGAAGGAAGAGCAGCAGAAGGAAATGCAGCACAAAAACTTGCTAGACAGGAAGCTTTGAAAGAGAAAGTATCAGAGCTTCGTAAACAGGGGCTATCTAGACAAGAAGCAAATAAGCAAGCTGAAGAATGGTTAGCAAGTCAAGCGGCCTTACATAATCCTGATCAAATTGCGGGAGGCAATCCACTTGATATTACTAGAATAGGGGATAAGAGAATTAACTCTTCTTTAGGTTCGCAGTGGAAAGGCAATATTGGTGGGGTTGATAAAAATGTTAGAGATGCTGCAGAAAAGATGACTGAGGCAGAGAAAAAAATAACTCGATTAAACATGAAGTTTTCATATTGAACATGAGGTGATTGTTATGTCAGGTAAATCTTTTAAGGATTTTGTATTAAAAGAAGAAGTATCAGAGGATATTATTAAAAGTTATAAAGAAAAAGTACCGGATGACGTTTTAGAAATATGGGGAAATTATGGGTTTGGTAGCATTTTGAAGGGGTACTTAAAAATTATCAATCCTAATGAGTTTCAACAACCTTTAAAAGATATATACGCTAGAAATGAAGATGCAATTGCGTTATTTGCTACCTCAATGGGCGATATTATTGTTTGGGAAAAAAATAGGTACTTAAATTTATTGAACTTCAGAAGAAAATCTGTTAGTGTTATTTCAGCTGGGTTTGATTTTTTCTTGGAAGATTTGGATGATGAAAGCTTTTTAGATGAGGAATTAGATTGGCAGCCTTATTCAGAAACAGTTAATAAGTATGGACAGCCAGCATTTAATGAGTGCTTTGGTTATGTACCTTTACTTGGATTAGGTGGATCTGAGAAAGTAGAAAATTTAAGTAAAGTTAAACTTATCGAACACATTTATTTAATCACGCAATTTATGGGACAAATTGAATAATGCCATTATTAATAAACAGGTCTTAGCTAAGATTTTTCACGGTTAAAGCTTGTTCCTTTGATTGAAAATACGTAATCACGGTGGGATATGCTTTTCAAAAGCTTAGCTATATTTGATTTGCTTTAATGTCCTATATTATTTTACACAAATATAAAAACTGATTTTTATTTTCGCTAAAAGGTGTATACACATACTTAGAAACGTCCCCTTTAAAAAATCTCAGCCTGAATATCTATAAGGTCATTTCTAATTTCAAGCAGTCTTTTAGTTAGCTCATCATTGGATTTTATCATACCTTGAACATTATCTCGGCTCGTTTTCAACTGAGTGCTAATTTCGGTATATGCGTCAACTATTCCATTTAACTCATTACTATATTGGCTTTCAAGGTCAGACACGATATCCATGAAAGACTGCCTGTACTCCAACTGTGCCTTTTGAACTTTTTGCACTTTCTTTTGATCGTCAACTGTTTCCTTAACATCAAGGAATAAACCAAGGACACTAACAGCAGGTCCTAAAAACTTAGCAACGTTGCCGATATTCTTAGCTATATTAACTGCCTGCCAAGGTTTGAACTTGTATCCAAATTTCCCTCCCACAGCCAAAACAATCTTATGCATTTGTGTTCCAGAGGCTTCTGTTGATTTTATCAAAAACTTTGCTGATGCTGCTCCTTCTTTTGTTGCCATACTAATCGTCTTGCCTGTGATAGATTCTACTACGTTTCTTACAGATTCAAACTTAGCACGACTGAGCTTTGTGTCCTGAGTCTCAAAAAGGTGCTTTTTGCCATCGTATGAAGAGTTTATAGAGTTAATGAAGTAGCTTGCTGTTCCACTGTTCATTACATCTTCCACTTCGGAATTAAGTTGATCCATGCTTCTTTCGCAAAGAGCTGCAAGTTGGGAATTAATATTCCCACAAGATGTAGTAATCAATTCATTGATATCATCTTCCGTATAATTCATATCCTCAACTCCAATCATACGTGAAAGCTCGTACCCCTTATCAGTGATAGACTTAAGTCCACGTCTGATGATATTATGAGCATCTACCGCCACTTGATTACGCTGCTGGTCAATTTTCTTTTCGATTCTTGACAGTAAGGAACTATAAGCACGATTTGCATCATCTTCTATTACCTTTTGAGATATTTCATCAATTGATGATTTTAAAACCATTATGGGAGTATCCAACTTGCCAAGCAAGCCTTTTTGCTGTATAAATGCGTTCAATCTTTTAATGAAGTCCTCGAAATGACTATATTCAACAAGTTCTCTGTTGTTCTCATCCACACCATCTTTATAATCCTTCGCATCCACAAAGCTGTAAGAAAACTCAGTTACAGAATGAGGTACAAGAGCTCTGCTCAATGAAACAATATAGTTATCAACAAGTTCATTATATTCTCCGGCTTCCTTCGACATCTTGTTGACAATAAGAAACATCTTTCCTGCATATCCAACACTGAATGCCCATTTTTCAAAATCCTGCTTTGTATACTGGTTAAACAAGTCACTTGTAACACAGTAAACCAACAGATCTGATATCTTAATCATTTCGATGGTTCTTGCATCATGCTCTGGATTCTCTGTATATAATCCTGGTGTATCGGTAAGATTGACACCATTCCAGCTATAATCATCGGTAGAGCTTGTTGCAATATCAGAATCGATTTTAATATCTTTATTCGCAGTAAGAGCAGAAATAATTGTTGATTTTCCCGCTGTATACTGACCGATAAAGACAACTCTTATTTTATCTTCTTTGGCAATTGCTTCTAGCTGTTCATTCAATCTCTGGGCGTCTTCTGCATAACCGCCCTTGGTGTATAATTTTAAAATTTCACTTTTGACAGCCTCTATTCGGCAGGCAAGTTCAGTAGTTTTAAATTTGATACCATCTCTCATAATCTCATACCTTCCCTATTTAATAATAACTTTATCTGCAATAATTCCATCAAGCCTACCTGTATCAAACTCTTTGTTATGCTCTGTTTCGATAGTGATAGTTCCCTTAATGGACCTATTTACACTCTTTATTTCATTATTCACCTTATCAGGCGAATAAGAATCGGTCTTTTGTGATAAGAACTGTAATATTCTCCAAGCGTAGACCTTGTTTATAATTTCAATCTGGAATCCATAACCTTGTGTCAACTGATCTGCAACAGTAAGTGTTTTTTTCAGGCCATTAATCAAATCAGAAAGCAGGCTGTCAATTTTTCCGACGCTTTTACTTGATTCATCATCAATACCTGAAACAGTGTTGTATATCCGCTCTGGAGCTTGCTTCAGAATGTTATCTTTGATAGAAAGATAAACCTTATCAATTGCTTTCTGTCGTTTTTTTTCTTTTGATGAGAATAGTAATGAACCAAGACCTATCAATATTCCTGCTCCAGTCAAAATCCACCCTACCGGATTTGATGCACCTAAGATAACCGCAACAATGCTACCAGCAAGGCCAATCACACTACCAGCAATTTTCGATATGAACTTGAAGTCTATCTGCATAGGAATGCTTACATTTGCAATCTCAAAAGATGTTTTTAGGGAATAGTAAAAATCTTCAAAAAGATTGTCGACTGTGTCAGATGCTTTTTTTACAAATGAATTCAACTCAGCTTCAATAGCAGTTTTTACATCATCTTCAAAGTTTATCTTATCTAGATAAGAAGTCCATAATTGAGTTATGTCTCCTTTTTGGGCATAGACATCCTCCGCAAATACTAATGCCTCATTGTTAGCCAAGCTATCAAATCTTTCTTGTAGAACAGTTCTTATGTTACTCATTGTTTCTTCCTGTGCTTGTCTCAAGGCATTAATCTTATTCGTCCTTTGTTCTGTAAGTCTATTAATTTGTTCTTCAACCGGCTTTTGTGCCAGTGAAATCTGTTCCTTTGACTTATTGAAAATATGTATTGCTTCATCAAGAATAGTTTGTGATCTTTTTATTGTTCCCGCTGAAGATATCCATATTTTAAGCTGATCAATAAAAGCATCTATATTTGAGCTTTCCCATAGTAGTTTTCTATTTTCGCTGTACTTTTCCTCTCCAGACATTTGTGCAGCTAATAAGAATACTGGAAAAATCCTTACTAGGGCTCCAAATCCACAATCATCTGCATATTTCTGAATTCTGTTAATGTGGCCCTGAAGATTAGATTCTCCTTCATTAGTGAGCCAATCTGATGGTTTTTCTATAAAACGTTTGAACTTAACATCATTCTTTATATTATCTTTGTGATTTAACAAAATAATAACCGGCTTATTTAAAGCTGCTACTTTTCCGATAAATTCAAGTACATCCTTTAAGATACTGTCATCTACAACGACAAAACAAATCACATCAGATTCTCCGAGTACACTCTCTGCAATTTCATCGTCGGTTCTTCCTGCTGCTTCTGCTGAGCCAATACCAGGTGTATCAATCAAACGAAGAAGGTTCCATTGATAAACCCTATTATATTTCGTTGTTCTCTGCTTTCCAGCACCAATCTTGTCATATCCCTGATTGGTGAGAATTGCATGCAATGTACTTTTACCAGCTTTCGTTCTTCCAATAAGTGAAATCGTAAAATCCTGAGTTGTACGTTCTTTTTGTGCAAGTGACATTTCTGCTAATTGGCTCTGTTTTAATACATTTTCATTTAGAGCCTCTATAAATTGCTTTACAATATTTGCAACTTCAGCGGACATGCCATTTTCGAGTGAAAGAGATCTCTTGTATTTATTTAGCTGATCAATACAAGATTTATTAATTTGCAGAACATTTGAATACGAAGGTCTAATAACTTTTAAATTCTCTAATGCTACTTTAGCACATTTCTCTATCATAGCCTTATAGTCGACATCGCTTACTGTCTTTTCATCCTCGTTATCCTTTTTAAAGATTCGATGAAAAAAGCTTACATTCCATCTGATAAAGCGTCGAAATATATTCTGCTTAACAACATCGGTGTCTATTCTTTCAAAAAGAACATTTTTACTAGAACTAATACTCTCAGCATCAACCATAGCGGTCTGCTTTATTGTTAAAGCTTGATCAGTGCTAATTTTAGATAATTCTACAATCTGGTTTATAAGAGCATTTTCATTATCATCAATAGAGTTATCTACAAAAGATAAAATTATGAGCATGTAATAAATATCTCTTTGAATATGTTCTGGTTCTTCTGAAAAGGCTGCCAATGACGTTGCAAACGAAACTGACTCATCTTTTCCTTCAATAATGTCATTTAATACCGTTTCATTTATATTAAGGTGCACAAGTTCAAGATACTCTGTCAAAGCATCAACCTGATAACTATGAACCTGTTTGTTCACAACAATCAAATAACCGAGTACGCCAAGAGCATCACGGTTATTAGGAGTACCTGATGGCACAAACTGCATACAAATACCTCCATGCTTTTTCTGTAATTCATCCAATTTGATATTAATGCATCATTGGGTTTTATAACTTTCTTTATTCATTCAATACAAACCCTATATTTTCCTGCATAACAAACAGAAAAATTTCTTTTCTACATAGCACCTTATTAAACGCATTAACTAATGCTGTATAGAGATTTTCCTCATTTATAAACTCGCTTTTTACTGCCTTTCCCATAATTCAAATTTAGATATTAGTATTGTATTAACCACATTGGATAGTTGCTTAATATCAAGTAATTAAAGTCTATAAATTAAATTATTAATTTTATCGTTTTTAAATTTTTCTCACATTCAACCACAAATTCTGACCCCCACAAAAGCTAACTTTCCAGTGAAGTAGAAAATCAGATCCGCTCAACTATACTTCGTCCAATATCTTTTGTACTGCATATGGTTTAGCATATTTAATATACGCATCACTTACAAAGATAGTACCCTTTTCGTGTGGTTCAGCCCACATTGCAGGATAAACGACAACATTCTTTTCCCGTCCACTTTTAACAACCTTGATTTTTGCTCCTTCCAAGTCAATTGCACAACCCGATACTATCAAAATATTACTTAACGGCATCAAATATCTTTTTTGCTGTTCTGTCATGATTTCTTTTGCAATGATTCCTTTTTGTCCCCATTGTAAAAGTTGGAGTGCTACAAAACGATCTAACATACCATGTACATACTGATTTCTATAGTGCTTGACGCACTTATGACATGCTGCTTCGCAATCGCACCCGCTCAGCATCTCCTCAATTTTCATAAGAAGCGTCTCAATTTCACTGGCAACTCTTACCGCATAACCTGCACCACTTGATAGACTGTCATAAAGATAAATATCGACAAATGATCCACTTGGATTCTTTCGTAAGCGATAGCCCGTCACCAGTTCAGTAAACTCCACATCAAGTTCTTTACTTGCCGCCAATCTCAATGACTCTGCAAGGGACTGGGCTGCTCTGCTTAGCCAAGGGCTATCGTTACGATGAGCATCAATAATCTTGTCGTCAATAGCAAACTCTAAAACAAGCATGTCCGTAACAAAATCATATCCAATATTAACATTAACCGAATTCATATGGCGACACCTGCTTCTTGCGAACTTCGATTTATATGGTCTTTGCACATCATCGAGAGCATGCAAATCATCTCCCGGCATGGCCGCTCCGCAATCCTTGCAAACCATAAATCCTCGGTTTTCAGTACCTTTATTCATCATTATAATTCTTTGATTTGTTCTTGAAGCGATTCTAATATACTTACAATTTGGCACTAAGAACATTTCATCTGAATCGGGCAAAGTAGAATACAATGGTTGCTGAACCGCAGAATATTCTTCTGACAACTGTGCATCTGGAATTGCCTCTGCATTTTTAGGAGCAAATCCCCACGGCCGAAGCATTTGTATGGTTTCTTCAAGATCTTTATTCCCACAAAATGGGCAAATCTTTGTTTTTTCCTCTGCAAGCCCAAACCAACCACAAGATGGACAACTTCAAAATTTACTCAGCAGAAATTTAATGTAATCATCGCCCTTTTGCCGAGAATACTGAAAATACATGATCCAATGTGCTCTCAAAAACTCATCATCGGATAAAGGTGCACTCTGGTTGCGACCAAGTTGGTAATATACTTCTTTCCATGAATCGTTTATTTTCTTTCTCAATTCATCCTTATCCATTACATCCAATTCATTCTTGTCATAAAGGGTTGTCAGATAGATTAGTCGATTCTTTAAAAGTTCGAGGTTTGTGAGCTTTTTACCACGATTGTTCATTGTCTCAAATGCCACAAAAACATCATAGTCATCTTCAATCTCGTGGATATTAAACATCAACTGCAGGGTAAGTTTACGGAACACACTTTCAATACCCTCAATTCCCTCTGATATGTGAAGCTCCTTTAGACGTTCGGCAAAGAAATCCTTTGCCTTCTTGAGGTTTTGTGTATAATAGGTTTCATCAACCGAACCACTGAATGGCTCGCAAAAAACTTTATATGTAAGATAATTAGCACTTGGGTTATCTGTCTCATAACCAAAGAGATAAGTTGTTATCAAGTTCTGGGGAGGGCGTTTCTGTGAAATATACTTTGAGCGAATGCATTTTAAAGTCTGATAGCAAAGAACAATATCCTCTTCGCTTTTTTCCGCATTACATTCAAGATTTTTAACAAAACCTACTATTTCATTTATAAGGATTGCAAAAGTCGTCAGACGCTGCTGACCGTCAACTACATGGTAAGCCTTATAGCCTGAATCCAATAGCCATTTGTCGTCATTATTCCATTTCTTTGATTCTGATCTTGGAACCGCTTTAAGCGATAACAGCCCCGTATAATGATACCTTTCAGTTTGCAAGTTCACTATATCATCCAAAAGTCCACAAGTTGTTCCTGCTTACAGGCATAACCTCTCTGATAGTCAGGAATTCGAAATAATTTATTCTGGTATATTTGTGAAAGAGATTGTAAGTCGTTCATATAAAGACCCCTTCAAAAATTTAATTTCTTATTATTCAATTTAGCAGTTAAACAAATTAAAGTTTATTTTTCTAAAGTACTCATGCCAGTCTCCTTGTAATAAAAACGCTAAATATTCAATATTTCTTTATAATTTTCAGAATATCATCACCATACTTATTCGCCTTTACCTCACCAAACCCCGAAACTGTCTGTAGTTCTTCTTTATTTCTAGGCATCTTTGAAATTAAATCCTTCAATTGATTATCATTATAAATGAAGTAAGGTTTTATTTTTTCCTCACGACTCTTATCTAATCGATATGCCTTTAACTCTTTAAAAATATCCGTTTCTTCCACTGGAACTTCGCCTGCTGTTATAGTCCTTCTCTCTGCTACTGGAGTTAGTACTTCTTCATTTGTCTTACATGGTGTTATTGAATCAATTTTATACTGCTCATATTTTCCAGTATAATCTTTCTCAACATCCTTATGTAAATCCAAATAAGATTGAGCCCAAGCTAACATTTTATCTTCTGAGTCAGCGGCTACTTTAGAATTTTCGTACATTTCTTTTATATATTTAACCAATTGATCCGCACGTATAACTTTCTCTTTTACTTCTTTTTTTGCATGTTTTGCATTAAGTACTGTCTTAGGATTAGCCAAAACCACTACCGACTTGTAAAAATCTTCAAAATATCTTCCAGCCATAAATTTAGTAAGTATATTCTTCTTTCTGTCTGTATTTATTTTTTTAATTAATTCTAAATGTCTTTGATTTTGTGTGATAGGTGAATAAATGCCCTCTTTCTTCTTTCTGCCACTAAACTCCATAGTACGAATAAAGTCACCAGAACTATTAATTTCAATATCTCCATAGAGATTTTTACATTCGATAATGAAGCAAATCTTTTTTGTAAACACGAGATAATCTATCTGGGCACTCAAATCTCCAGCCTTAATATAAATGTCATGCAATATATACATTGGAATATGACTATTTTTCAACTCAAATTCAATATTCTTTTCACCTGCAATTCCATATTCAAGGCTTTTTATATCTTGTTTTATTATATTTTGCCCTTCCGCATTAAGTAAGGGTTCCAATGCTTTAAGCTTTTCTATTTGTACTCCTGCATAACTATAAAAACAGGTTCTTTCATCCTATCAAATAAGCCCATTCTGCTCACCTCACATATGTTATAAGAAGATTGTACCATGTTTTACAAACTTTTTGCATATTTTTTAGTATAAGTTCTAAATCGCATTATCAAATCCTGCATGTAAATTATGTTTATGAAAAAACCTATCTATGTGTCTATGTTAAATCCAACCTAGTAAAAGATGTTAAAATATCAAAAGTCCCGCTTGCTTTTTTAAATTCGGATTATATTCATGCCTAATCACCTTTAGGATACATTCATTTAACTTTTGACCAGAAAACTCTCCTGTCATCTTTTTATTTCCATATTTAACTATAATAATTTTACCCAATCTCTTCTACTATGAAGTATTCTAACAATTGTAACTCTTTTATGTTCTTCATATAAAATATAAAACACAATATAGTTTTCTACAATAATTTTACGAATACCTTGATTAGATAGCCTTTCATCTGCAACTAATACATTCCTCATAGGCATTTCCTCAAGTTTTAAAATTCCGTCACTAATCTTTTCAATTACTTTTATAGCGATGTCTGGCTCTAATAATTCTTTAGCAATATAATATCCTATTTCGTACAAGTCCTTTTCTGCTGGTCCAGTAATTTCAATATAATATCTACTCATTTTCTATCTTTTCCTTAATATCAGCTACTGCGTTACGAAATGATCGGACTTTTTTTTGTTTCATTGCATCTATGCCTTCTTCAAGTAATTTATATAATTCATACTTACCTACAAGTCGTTCATATGTTTCAATACTCATAACTGCTAAATCACCTTGACCATTTTTAGTTATATATACAGGTTCATTATATTTGTGACAGAATTCAGATATTTCACTATAATTATTCCTTAAATCAGAACTTGGTCTTATTGATGGCATAATAATTACCTCCTAATTTATCATATCAATATTATATCGATATTTTGATATAATATCAATTTTATTTGTACAATTTTACAATTTATCTTTTATTTTTTCATATGCTCGTTCAATGATATGCTCTTCTCCGGGTTCAAACTACAAACTACATACAGAATTGCCACTTTTACATCTTTCTATTGCCTCAATACTATACCCCTACTAGCAAACATCTCCTCTATACATGCAGGATAAATATGAAAATGCACCTCCAAACATTTGATTGTTATCAAACATTTGGGGTGCACTTCACTATTAACACTGAGCCATCTTTGTTAAAGAATCATTTACGTCGATTATCTATTTCCCTCTAAACCAGTAGAAATAATATTCCAGAAAGAATCTTTTTCTTTGTATTCTCTATCAAAGATCAATGGATCTTGTGATCCACGCCATGAATGCTGATCATTGATACCCCATAATGTTACAGATGAGATATTATCTTTGTAATCGATATAGATCTGGAACAATTCTTTATATATCTGAGCCTGTTTTGCTGCCATAGCTGAATCTGGTGCTGGGCCATTGCCATCAATAGCTGTGGCAATATCAAGCTCTGTAATCTGAACATCGTAACCTGCTGCAACAAATTTTTCAATTGTTGCTCTGTATTGATCCATTGGTGGGAACTCAATATTTACATGGCTTTGCATACCAATACCATCAATATTACCAGCTGCTTTTGCGTCGGCTACTAATTCAATGATCTGTTCAGCTTTTCCTTCATCATACTCGTTGTAATCATTGTAGTATAACATAATGCCGGTACCTTCTGAAGCTTTTCTTGCATATTCAAATGCCTTTGTAACATAGGAATAATCTCCATAAACAGTTTTCCAATTGTTATTTTGCATAGTCATAGATGAAACAACTTCGTTACATACATCGTAAGCATAGAATAGATCTGGATATTTTTCTTTGATATGTCCAAATACTTGATTCATAAATTGTTCAAGACGAATATCCATTGTAGCTACATCTACATATTCACCACTATCGTCAAATCCTTCTTTGAAGTACCAAGTTGGAGTCTGGCTATGCCATACGAAGGTGTGTCCCCTCAACTTTAAATCATTAGCTACTGCATAATCACAATATTGATCCATTTTTGTAAAGTTACATACAACCTCACCTGCAGCTTGTGATGCGGCTTGATCTAATAACGCTTCTGGCTTCATATCATTTTCAGCAGTGATACTATTGTA
>CAYXPB010000141.1:0-13172 GCA_964466645.1 uncultured Acetivibrio sp.
TACAAGAGGATAATTTATGCAACACATTTCAAATTCGATTAATCTGCATTATCTAGGCGAAATTTCGTCTGACTTCCCCGATTATCGCATTATCTCAACTTGTTACCATCAATTTTCGATATATCCCTTAACATAATCTTCTACAGCTTCGTATAACTTAGCTTTGAGGATCTGTCCGTTTAAATCAGCTTCACCTTTACATTGCACTTTTATATAGTTTGATGTTAGTCCCTCTATTATACCACCTTTACCCTTTACATCCTGTTCAAACAAAACTTGCATAATTCTTCCTTCATATCGTTTGTTAAACTCTTTAGTCTTTCTAGAGGATAGTTCAATCAACACATTGCTTCTCTTATCTTTCTTTTGTGGCGATACTTGTTCTGTATAATCGGCCGCTGGAGTCCCTTTCCTTTGTGAATACTTGAAAACGTGCATTGCCGCAAAGGATATCTCCTCCAAAAACCTTACGGTTTCATTAAATTCCATATCAGTCTCTCCTGGAAAACCTACCATTATGTCGGTTGTTATCGAAACATCTTTTAAAACATCCCTCAAAAGCCCAACCGATGCCCGGTACTCCTCAGTAGTATATTTTCTATTCATACGCTTAAGTGTACTGTCACACCCACTCTGCAACGATATGTGAAAATGAGGACATACTTTTTTCAATTTACTTATCTCATTTACAAAATCATGAGTTATGATTGTGGGTTCTATAGAGCCAAGCCTAATTCTTTCCACTCCGTCAATTTCATGTACCTTTTTGATAATATCCAGAAGCGACGTGGTTTTTATATCTTTTCCATAGGATGCAATATGTATACCCGTAAGAACTATTTCCTTATATCCGTTTAGGACAAGCTTCCTTACTTCATCAAGAACATATTCAACAGGACGGCTTCTTATAGGTCCTCTCGCATAAGGTATTATGCAATATGAACAAAACTGGTTGCACCCCTCTTGTATTTTAATAAACGCTCTTGTCCGCTCCTTATACACTTCAACCCCCAACTCTTCAAACTCTCTTGTCTTCATAATATCCTGCACTAAATTGAATTTATCCTGTCCTTCTTTTATCGAATTAATGTTTTCTAAAATTTTACCTTTGTCTTTAGTTCCAATAACCAAATTTACTTCCGGTATACTCAAAACCTCATCAGGAGAAACTTGAGCATAGCATCCCACAGCCACAATAACTGAATCCTTATTGTTTTTCTTAGCCCTTCTGATCATCTGTCTTGACTTTCTGTCACTAAGGTTTGTGACAGTACATGTATTTACTATGTAAATATCTGCGACTTCTTCAAAATCCACTACCTCATACCCATTTTTCTTAAACATCTCGGTAATAGCTTCTGTTTCATATTGGTTAACTTTACAGCCTAATGTACAAAACGCAACTTTTTTCATAATATCCCCCAAGTTCTTGTATATATCTTATATTATGTGTTTCAAATAAATTCAATATATAGTTCCACCCCAATAAAATCAACTTTCTTGAAACACCCATTGACCAATTATCTTTTTGGAATCACCTTATACAAAATTATTTTTTAAAATATGTTTTAACATATCGTATAAAATCATAAGAAAATTTTAGCAATATCACAATTGACTTGCAACTACAAACAGGATAATATATATAATAATAGATGGTAAAACATTTGAAAAAGGAGGAATTCGCATGAAATCATTCAATATCTCTTTAAAATCCATCACCGATGTTAAGGACTTTGTAAATATAGTAAATAAGTATGACTTTGACATCGATTTGACTTCAGGCCGTTACGTAGTTGATGCAAAATCTATCATGGGTATCTTTAGTTTGGATTTAAGTAAGCCTATTAAAGTTGACGTACATGACGAAAATTGTGACAAATTCTACGATGAAATCAAAAACTTTATAGTATAAAGTTCACTTAGCTTAAAAGGTGAAAACTAGGGACCTTGAAATCCTCGATTTCAAGGTCTTTACGTTTATTTACTTTTATTTATATCTAAAAACGATCTTAAACAATCGATCTCATCTTCGGTTATCACTTTAACCCCATTTTCTTGAAGAAGGTCTGTAGTTACGCCATTTCCGTTTTTCAGGGTTCCTGAAAAAGTCCCGTCATAAATATTTCCTTTGCCACATGAAGGACTTCTCGCTTTTAATAGGGCCATTTTAACATCCATTAATTTAGCAACACTAAGTACTTCCTTTGCTCCCTTTATGAATTGCTCAGAAACATTAACACCATCTTTTCTAATCACATTTGCTCTGCCTTCAAGTACAGCTTTTCCATCCCCCCCTTGTATCTCGGCGGGTAATCTTGGTGTTGCGCATCCTCCAAGCTGTTCAGGGCAAACGGGGATAAGATTGCACTTTGTAACTAACTGTGCGATTTCAGTATTATAATTGTTTTCTCCGTTATATTTACAATTTGTACCTAAAAGGCAAGCACTTACAAGTATAATTTTTACCCACTCCCATCTATTATCTAGAGAATGCCTGTTATTTTATTGTTCCTTTTCCTTATCGCTTGTCTTTGCTCTTCTTTTGCTAGTCTTTACTGACTTCTTTTCAGACTTTTGCCTTTTCTTTCCGGACTTTTCTACTCGTTTTTTAGTCTTGTCTTTTTTCTTACCTTGTATATGGTTTAATACATCTTTATCAGTTTTCGCTTTCCGTTGACGTTTAGGTTTTTCTTCTTTTGATGTTTCAAAACCAGCCTTTGTTTCATCTCCATTTTCCTCGTTTTGAGCAATAGTAAATTCAATCTTTCTAGCTGCAACATCAGCTCTTGTAAGCACAACTTTAATCACATCACCTATACGATACACCTTTCGTGTCCTATCACCTATTAGACAATACTGTTTATCATTAAAAGTATAATAGTCATCTTCCATGTTACTCATTCTGACAAGGCCTTCTATTGTATTATCAAGCTCCACAAACATACCAAAGGATGTAACGTTAGATATAATACCTTCAAACACTTTACCTTCATATTGCTTCATATACTCAACCTTTTTTAGATCCTCAGTGTCCCTTTCCGCCTCCTCAGCAACCCTCTCCCTCTGAGAACACATCCTAGCTGTCTCTGGCAGTGAATCTAGAAAGTACTCTTCTCTCTTTTCATTCATCTGACCTTTCAAATATTCCTTCATTATCCGGTGAATAATGAGATCCGGATATCTTCTTATAGGTGATGTAAAGTGACTATAGTACTTTGCAGCTAAACCAAAATGTCCCTGACTTAATTGAGAATATCTTGCTTTTTGCAGAGATCTCAGCATAACAGTGCTAATTATGCGCTCTTCTCTGGTGTTTTTAACTTTAGCGAGCAGATCCTGAAGCGCTTTAGGATGTATTTTATTTATCCCTTTTAGGGTATATCCTAAATTGTGCACAAATTCACTGAAATTCTCTATTTTATCGCTATCTGGCTCTTCATGCACCCTGTACATAAAAGGGACATTTGCCCAAAAGAAATGCTCCGCCACCGTTTCATTACACACAAGCATGAATTCCTCAATTATCTTGTTTGCAATAGTTATTTCATAGGCTTTTATTTCAATGGGTTTACCCTTTTCATCAAGTAAAATTTTTGCTTCCTCGAAATCAAAGTCAATGGCACCCCTTTGCATTCGCTTATTTCTAAGTATTACCGCCAATTCTTCCATCTCTTTGAAATCTCCTAAAAGATACTCGTATCTCTTAGAAAGCTCTTTGTCGTGTTCTACAAGAATTTTATATACATCCGTATAAGTCATTCTCTCATCGGTCTTGATTACACTTTCAAAAATTTCATGATCAACCACTTTACCGGTTGAATCTATCTCCATCGTAACCGTAAAACAAAGCCTGTCCACCTGCGGATTAAGGCTGCAAATTCCGTTGGAGAGTGCTCTTGGAAGCATAGGTATAACCCTGTCTACCAAATACACACTAGTACCTCTTTTATAAGCTTCCTCATCTAAAGGCGAATCCTCGGTAACATAATGACTCACATCCGCAATGTGAACACCAAGCTTATAGTGACCGTTCTCAAGCTTCTCTATCGACACGGCATCATCAAGATCCTTAGCATCCTCACCATCAATAGTAACCATACGAACATCTCTCAAATCCCGTCTACCCTTAATCATTTCTTCAGTAACAGTTTGATCAATTGACTCGGTCTGTCTTACAACACTTTCCGGAAATTCTTGTGAAAGATTATGCAACTTTATTATTGACAGTATGTCCGCACCCGCTTCATCTCTGTCTCCTATTATTTCAACTATTTTTCCCTCAGCATTTCTCCTTTTTCCCGGCCACAAAAGTATTTCAGCAACAACTTTCTGCCCGGACTTTGCACCATTTAATTCATCCTTCGATATGAAAATATCTCTAGATATTCTTCTGTCATCTGGTACTACAAAACCAAAATACTTGCTGCTCTCAAAAGTTCCAACAATTGTTTTGTTGATTCTTTCGACTATTCTGATTACTTCTCCCTCTGCCCTTTTATCTCCAATAACCTTTTTATTAATCCTTGCAATTACTCTGTCATTATGCATAGCTCCATTTAATGAGTCAGCAGATATAAACACATCTTTAATATTTTCTTCATCAGGAATAACAAAGCCGTATCCTCGTTCATTTCCCTGAAGTCTTCCAACTATCAGGTTCATTCTTTCAGGCACTCCATACCTATCTTTGTGAGTCATAAATATCTTTCCCTCTGACTCTAATTCGTCTAGAACATTTTTAAACAACTGTACATCTGCTTTAGGTACATCAAGAACTGTTATCAATTCACCAAATAGTAAAGGTTTATAAGCATCTTCTCTCATAAATCCCAAAATTCGTTCTTTTCTATCAATCATTTAGTTTTAATGTGCTGCATGTATTACAACAGCATTTTCCTCCTTTTATTAATGTTCGTAAAAAAACATATATCTAGCCCATTTCAAAAAATAACCTATGCAATATTTACGGCATAAAGCCCACCAGGGAAGCTTAAAAGCTTCAGTTATTCTTTGGAATCACCTTATAAAAAAACCAAGATTAATAGAAGATAACTTATCTTACTAAACTTGGTTTATAAAATTCGATATATTTATTATTAGCATAAAAGTTAAACAATACTCTCAAATTAATTTAAAAAGCAAAATATATACATCTTCAACTTATATAACTTGAACAGCTTTCACAGAAACCTCCACAAACTTTTCAAGGTCTATACCTATATTTTCACAGGACTTGATCTGTTCTAGTACTATATCTTTTATAAAACCTTCTTCAGCAATCTTCCCCATAACATACTCTACAGTCAGATCTTTAACTTCTTTTGAAGGTAGTGCTGCTGTGCAAGCATTCATAACTACTGCCATAGGACTTGCACAATAAAGAGCTTTATCAATCTTTCTTTTTCTTTCAATTCCATGATAGTCATTATGAGCCCTGATAGCGTAAACAATAGAACTCTCAACATCAAGGGTCTCTAATATCTCTGCTCCGACCAAACCATGCTTCGCAGGGTCGCCAGCTGTCTTATCATAATCAATGTCATGAAGCAATCCTGCCATTCCCCATTTATCAATATCTTCTTTAAAATAAAAAGCCAATTCCTTCATAATAGATTCAACTGCTAGAGAATGTTTAAGTAAATTCTCACTCTTCAAACGACCTTTTAATTCTTCAAGTGCTTGCTCTCTTTCCATGGGAACCATTACCTCCATTTGTATGCTTATTAAACACGAAAACAAAACTATTATTAAAAAACAGGTTCAGACTCCATAGGTATAACCAAACAACTAGAATAAAGTTGTCTCACATCTATATTACTAAAATAAATCTATAATTACAAGAAAAAATGAAGTCTTTGAAAAAAGTTTAGAAATAAGAAATAGATATACACTAAATAAAGTAAAAATCATTTTACGTAACTATTTAATCAAACAATATTTTTCAGTATCTTCTCCACCTCTGATAAATCCAAGTATTTAGACTTTCCAAATAATATGTAATAACGTTCGGGCATCAAGTCACGAGACCTTTTCTTCTTTCAATTTGTTTGAAAGAAGAATAATAAAAACTCCGGGCATTGAGCCCCTCCTATTTAGCCTCTTTCATTTCATTATAAGAGGGCTAAATAAAATAAAACTGTGGAATTCCACAGTTTTATTTATTATCATTAGGAATTAATCATAATCTGCAAAACAATTGATGTTATAAGGAAACCTACTGCTGCTACCGCAGTCCATTTACCTAAAATAGCGTCTATTGTCCTACCTTTATTCTTGCCAAAAAAAGTTTCTGCACCACCTGCTATTGCACCTGACAACCCTGCCTGCTTAGCTGATTGAAAAAGCACTATTATTATCAATGATACACAAAACAGTATGTGCAATATATTAACTGCTATTTGCATGCTAAAAAACACCTCCTGTCAAATTAACATACTAATTCTAGCATACAGTATATGAAAATACAAGCAAAACGTAAAGATTTTTCATAATTTTCATAGTTTGTTGAGCAAAAATTCACTTAAATGCTTTACGCCCTAAAGTTTTATTTGTTTTTCAAATTAAACCATGCATTAATTCCCAAATAACGGCTTGAGCCTCCTAGCTCTTCTTCAATTCTTAGTAATTGGTTGTATTTTGCAACACGATCACTTCTTGACGGAGCACCTGTTTTTATCTGTCCCGCATTAGTTGCAACAGCTATATCGGCAATAGTAGCATCCTCAGTTTCCCCAGAGCGGTGAGATACAACTGCTGTATAACCAGCTCTGTTAGCCATTTCTATTGCATCTAAGGTTTCTGTCAATGTACCGATCTGATTTACTTTTATGAGTATTGAATTTGCCACACCCATATCAATACCTCTTTTAAGTCTTGTAGTGTTAGTAACAAAAAGATCATCACCTACAAGCTGTATTTTGTTTCCGATTTTTTCTGTGAGCAGCTTCCATCCTTCCCAATCCTCTTCGGAAACACCATCCTCCAAAGATATTATCGGGTATTTGTCAGCAAGCTCTGCCCAATAGTTTACCATTTCTTCACGAGTCTTCTTTATTCCTGTCTTCCAAAAGGAATAAGTACCGTCCTGTTGATACATTTCAGTGGCAGCAGCATCTATAGCTATTCTGAAATCGTCTCCTGCCTTATATCCTGCCTTTTCAACTGCTTCCAAAATAACCTGTATAGCTTCCTCATCAGTTTTAAGATTAGGGGCAAATCCACCCTCATCACCTACAGCAGTACTATAACCCTTATCTTTTAAAACTGTTTTTAAGTTATGGAATACTTCGGCACACATCTGAAGAGCATTTTTAAAGCTGCTTGCTCCTACAGGCATAATCATGAACTCCTGTATATTTACACTATTGTCTGCATGCTTACCACCGTTTATGATATTCATCATAGGTACGGGAAGAGTCTTTGCATTAATCCCTCCCACATACTGATATAAACTTACTCCTAGAGCTTCAGCAGCAGCTTTTGCTACAGCAAGAGACACACCTAGAATTGCATTTGCACCAAGTTTTGATTTATTCGGTGTTCCATCTAGGCTGATCATCAAATTATCAATTGCTACCTGATCAAAGACATTCATACCTTCAACTTCAGGAGCTATTATTTTGTTTACGTTTTCAACAGCTTTCAATACCCCTTTTCCAAGGTATCTTTTTTTATCTCCGTCTCTAAGTTCTACTGCTTCAAATGCTCCTGTAGAAGCTCCTGAAGGAACATCAGCTCTTCCTAAAAAACCACCTTCTGTTACAACTTCCACTTCTACTGTGGGATTTCCTCTAGAATCGAGTATTTCCCTAGCAAATACGTTATCAATTTCTAAGTATTCCTTCATAGCACATTCTCCCTTTTTAAGTTTTGTTTATTTTGTAAAACATTTAGTATATTTTATCCAAAACACTTCACATTCAAACATAATATTTCAAGCTGTGAAATAAGTTACTTCTATATAAAGCTTCAAAACCAACAAATAAATCCTCCTATTGCACTTCTTGGAAGTTATTAAGCCTTCCAAGATGGGTTTTCTGACTTAAATATTGTATAGGTTATTTTTTGAAACGGCCTTATCATCACAACCTATGTATTTTATGGTTCTACACCAAATACGCGTTTTCCTTTTAAATATAGCGTTACTCTGTTCCAGAGAAAAAATGAACTTGAGGCGGAATAGGAATAATCATTTTTTTGATTATATTGACTCCAATCATTTTTTGCAAAACCAACCGAGAGTTCGACGCTGCTACCTGCTCTAACTTCGCCTGCTGCTTCGCTGAAACTTATCTCTAAGTAGCTGTCGGCGTTATTCTTTTTATTGTTTAATGTAGCAAAGTGTCCTATTACATTAGTAGAACCGTTTGTAAAAGAATCACACCAGAAAGTTTCAGCTTGACTTTTATCTTTAGTATAGTAATATCTTATTTTTATGTCAGACAGCTTTATATTCTGGTTTCCGTTGTTAATAACCATAAACACCGGATATATGGCATCAGTGTCTGAATTAGCTTTACCATTTTTGTACCTGAGATCTATCTTCGGCTCAGCCTTTGCTGGCTCAACTACAGGTTTTTCAGGAGGCTTTGCTGGAGGTTTTACAGGTGCCTTTGTCTTTATCTCCACAGTTTTTTTAGGTGTTGCCTTTAATGTTACTGTTGGCGTAGGTAAAGGCTTCACTGTTGGTGTAATAGTCGGCACTGCAATTGTTGGTGTTGCTGTAACTGTTGGCGTTTCTATTGGTATAGCTGTGGTTGTATTAGTTGCCATTGTGGTTGTAGCTGTTGGTGTATTTATCGTAGCTGTGGTTGTAATTGTGGGAGATAACGTTGGCGCTGCTGTTGGTGTTATTGTAGCTAGTGCCATTGGCATAGTTGTTATCTCTGATTCTATTGTAGATCCCGGTGCATTTGTTACTTTTACAGTGCTATCTGCCGCTACCTTTAATTCATTACCTCTGTTATAAAAATTTGAAAAAAATAATATTATAACAACAAATAAAGAAAATACAAAAAACCCTATTATTGTTTTTCTTTTCTTCACATCATAAAACCATCTCATAAAATTCCCCCTACTACCGGATGTATTTTGGTTTAAAGGATAATTATACTATTTCAGCTTATTCATTATCAACGTATATTATTATTTATGTATCTAATTTAATTATAATACAAGTTAGAACTTTTTTAAATAAGGTAATTCCAAAAAAATAACTGGTCAATTGCCACCTAAATATTGTATAGGTTATTTTTTGAAATGGCCAAAGGTAATTCCAAAAAACTTCGAACATTAAAATAATCTGCTTGCGTATAGCTCCAAAACCAGTAAAAAAACATTTCACAGTTAGATAAATGTTGCTATTGCCCTCTTTAAAAGATTTAGTTTTGGGTTTGGTGACAATAAATTTTATATAAGTTATAATTGTTTTAAACAGTCTTATCTAAATTAAAAGTGTAGGTTGGAACTTTTTATAATAATTTCCGTCAAAATAATTGTATCTAACGTTAGTATTAGAAAAAAGAGTATTAATTTACTCTACGTAAAATGTAATTCGTTTTTTAAATGGCAATTGCAAAGTTTTTTTGAAATTACCATAGTTAAATTATTCAAGGAGGGCTTTTATTATGAAAAAGCACATTTCAAAAAGCTTATTAATTTTTTTAAGCTTACTATTAATTACATCAACAGTAGGTTGCAGTTCAAAGAGTAGTAATTCAGCAAACTATTTAAGTGACAAGCCATTCAATAACTCCAATGAATCTGCTATAATTGCAACTGAGGATTATGATGGTGAAACTTATAGCTTAGAGGCTAAGCAATCGGTTGCTGTTGGTAATTCGACTTTTACTAATGATTCGACTGATGCTGATAATTCGACTGCACTTGTAGAAACAGGTGAGTCAAGCAAGGCCATTAACAACTCAATTCTAGATCAAAGAAAAATAATACGTAATGCAAACATAAGCGTTGAAGTTGATAACTTTGATACAGCATATGGCAAAATCGAGTACATAATATCAAACGTAGGATATGTCCAAGAGTCAAAAATAAGCAAGGTAAAGCACTATGTAGACAAAAAAGAAGTTCTTATTACAAACGGAGTATTAATTATAAGAGTTGATGCAGATAAATTCAGCGGCGTACTAAAAGACATAAAAGGTCTAGGACTATTGACTGATGAAAACATAAAAACAGACGATGTCACTGAAAAATTCTTTGACATCGATTCTAGATTAAGATTGATCAGATACGAAGAAAGCAGACTTGAAGAATATTTGAAGAAAATCCAAGATCCCGACACCATATTTAAAACAGAAAAAAGACTGACAGAAATAAGACACGAAATCGAACAACTTACCGGTACTCTTAACAAACTTTCCAACTTAGTTAAACTCTCAACCATCACAATAAACATGAATGAAAAAGTTCCAAATTCAACAATAGAACCTGTCGAACCAACATATGTCAGCAAACTAAAAGATAACTTTTTAGATAGCCTAAGCGGAGTAATAGAATTTTTAGGAAACCTTCTTATACTTATAGTTGCTGCATTACCGGTTTTAGTTCTGTTAGGACTAATACTCCTTATAGCATACTTTTTCGCCAAAAAATTCTTAAAGAACAAAATTAAGAAGCCGGAAAAGAAATCTGACAATGCCGAAAACGACTGATATTGTTACAAACCAGGTGCATTTGATAATTGAAAAAGAAGGCATTGTTGAGCCTGCTTTTTCAATTTCTTTTTATCAGAGGTGTAATCTGAATTTCTGTTGTTTGTTTTTGTTTGTTATCAATAAAAGAGAGCACCGCTCTCTACTTAAAAGTAGTTTTGCGACACTCCCTTTTGCTGTAAGTGTAAATGGAGCTTGTTATAACTCCAAACTAATTGCAATCTTAACTAAATGTTATAACTGATACTACATCCTACTCAATTACAACTGTTACGGTTACTTCCTCAGCAGGCATTGTAAAGGTATATTCCGCTCCTCCCGTTATTGGAGTTGTTTCTACTTCTCCACTTTCAACACCTGTAACGGTAATTGATTTAAATTCCTTACCTTCTTCAATATTAAGAATATATACTGTGATAATCTCACCTTCTGCTGCCTCGATATTTGGAGTCGTTCCCACTGATGCTGCCCCACCTACAACATCTGCTACTGTTATAGCATATCTTTCTACGCTGTAAGGTATTTGAATACCCTCAGAAATCATCATATGCCCTTCTTGTGCAGAGGCAATTTTCCAGAAATCTGAATTGTTCGAAAGATAAAATGGACCTTTGGCAGGGTCTAAATCAGCTGAAATATTATATATCGCAGCATTTGCACCTTGAGTCACACTATTTACCGTTACAGAATCTCCATTGTAATCAATTAGCGACAATTCACTTGCTGTTAATCCAGGAACTGTTTTGTATAAGTTTAAGGTAAACCCTGAGTTTGTAGCATTACTAATGCAAGCATTATTCTGCTCTAATACTCCCCAGCTTGACATAACTTGGATAAAACCACTGATGTTCTCATCATCACCTGTAGCTCTAACCAGCATATTATATCCAACATCATCACCAGTAGTAATATAAGTCAGATCGGTTGCCCCATCAATAGCTGTCATTTCATAGGATACTGGATTGACTCTATACCATTGATAAGTCATATACACATCACTAGATACGGTATCTGGTTCAGGATAAATTTCAATACTTTCTATTTTTCCTGCCAATACTTTTATTTCTGCATCTTTTGCTTCTTCATTTGCTTGCAGCTTAGCAATATTTCCTTTTGTAACTTCTATTTTTGACTCAGACAATATATCTACATTATTAAAGTCTCCATCAAATTGTACAATAGCATCTGATTTATCTTTCTTAACTTCAACATCTTCAAACCCAGCATCGCTCAAATCCTTTTCTTCAAGTTTACCACCTGAACGAAGCTGCATTTTACCTACTTTTGTTTTTCCACTAGCTTCAAGCCTGACTTTACCATCTTTCTTCTGAACAACAGTCGCTCCTAATGTTGAGTTCTTAATTATGATACTTTCCATTCCACCACCACATACTAAAGTTTTGCCACTTACTGTTACATTATCTAAAACTACGGTTCCGTCTCCTATTCCCTCTGTCAAATATAAATCACCTTTGATATTAAGGTTTTTTAAACTAACACCTTCACTGCTAACACTTACATTTCCTTCAAAAGTTGTATCGCCATATGTACCTGGTTTATTGTATATACTTCCTGTCACATTGTTCAATGCTACTGTTGCTTCTGCTCTCGTTATCGGATTTCCTGTTTTGAAAGTCTGATCGGTATAGCCTTTCATATATCCATTATCTAAAACTGCTCCTATTGCACCTTTACTCCATTCCTGAATATCTCTATAATCTTTTAGTTTAATCATTTCTGCTGAGTTTTCTGCCATTTCCAGTCGCATAATGTTTGATATAACCATTGCAACTTCTTGTCGGCTAATCTCATTATTTGGTTTTATGGTTCCATCTGCATATCCTTTTACATATCCAGCTTCAATAGCCTTTGCTATTTCTCCATAGTACCAGTCACTGCTCTTAATGTCTTTGAAAGACAGTGTTGCTTTTTCATTATACCCGAATATATTATTTACTAAAGTTATAAACTCCGCCCTTGTTATTGTTTTGTCTGGCTTAAAAGTATTATCACTATAACCCTTTATAAACCCTTTTTCATTCCAATCGGATATTTGTTTCTGTGCTTACTGATTTTATTTATCGGAACAAATTTTAAAAAGAATAAGTGATTTTTTGAGATCTCTATTTTAAAAATGATAAAGGGTACATATTATTTCAAACAAAAAAGCAAGCTATCATTACACTTGCTTTTTTCACACATTCTTCATATTTTGCTTTGCAATTACATTTTTTGATCTCTTTTTATGTCCCGATGGACTTTTTGAAGGGAACAGGACAACATCATTTTTTAACCCACTACAGGTATTTTTCAACATCATCTATCTTTTCATAATCAAAAATACTATCAATTATTACCTCTAAAACGTCAGCATCTAATTTTGATATCTTATTCTTCATTTCTTCTGGCACTTTTCCAAATTTCTTAGTTAATAATCTTACTGTTGCTTTGGAAAGAGCCTTAGTCTCGCCTCTCAATTCGCCTCTCAATTCGCCT
>CAYXPB010000142.1:0-13161 GCA_964466645.1 uncultured Acetivibrio sp.
GTTGAGTAGCATTCAAAAATTGACCAGTTATTTTTTTGGAATCACCTAAAGTAAATTGCAGATACAGTTACAGGAAAACCTTCTTTCCCAGCAACTTCACCCTCTGGAAGACTTATTTCGCCCTTTATTATATTTCCCTTATCGAGCACAATACTCAAACTTTCTTCATCTGTTAATCTATTACTCAAGTCAAATATATCAGAATTAGGACTTACGCCAGAAATATAGTCGTTTAATGAATAATTATAGAAATAGCCACCAGAATAGGCAGGAAGATTAACTTCAAATTTTCCTCTCTTTTCACCTTCATTTATAACTACATTTACATCCTTAGAATAATATGTATTAAAATATGGATCACCATCATAAACCATTCGAGTTTCACTTCTTGCAATAAAATTTAGAGTAACAGAGGAGTCCTTTTGTACAGGTATATCACCCGGAAGTATTATTTCACCTGTAACCTTATTACTTTCTACTAGAGTAATATTATAGTCGGAGCCACTTATCATCTCTGTAAGCTTCACAGCATCACTTTTAAAAGGTTTCTGACTACTTCCTGTATAGTAACTGACTTCATAACAGCCTTCAATTGGTGTTACTAATTCGCACCTAATTTCTAAGCCGCCAGCCATACTACGTACATTAAAAAAATAATATGCGGAGTTTTCCCCTTCTTTTATTGTGGTTTCATAGGTTTTAACGTATTCTTTTGCTTCAGCAATTACATTGAGCTTAATTCCGCCATCTGGCGCCACCTTCCCTTCCGGTAAAAATATTTTACCTTCTATATTCGGCGGAGGAGATATAGCATAGATGACTTTACTAAATGATAAAAAACAGGTCAAGATAAGTATAAACACCATAAACCTTTTCTTCACAAAATCAACTCCCTTGGAATATTTATTATTTATATTTTATCATCGATTGTATAAAAAATCTCTTTTTGTAGAAAATATAATAAATAACATAAAAGGAATAATGTGGACTCCGTTGAGTTTTTTGAGAAAATACCTGATATTCGCCAGATGTCTAAAGTACGTCATCCATTACTCGAAATTATTAATTCCATTGATAGACTCAATTGCTTGCTGGTTTGGTACGACCAGACTTCATGCCCGCATATCCTTTCTCAAGTTCTGCATTCATCTGTTCATCAGATAAGGCACTCATATTCAAAGGTCGTACAGATGGAATTTTCAGAGCCTCAAACCGGATACATTGTATTAAACGCAGATGATATAATGTTCGATTTTGATGATGAACAAACAAAAGAAATTTATGTTGTATGCAATGCAACTATGCTTGAAGCACAGGAATGTGAAGTGCCTGCAAGAGATAATGGAACTATGGGAATATTTGGTTATAGAAATTTAGTTGCGGCTCCGTTTGATTCCGAGTCTATGAGAGATGGCAAGGTACTTCTGCCGTTTTATAGAGCACAGTTCCACATTGTTGGCAAATCAGATATTAATATATACGGCTTGTATGTCATACAGGCTAATGCATTATGTGTAGAGGTTTCTGCTAAATCAGGTGAGGGTGAACAAAAAACAATGGCATGGGACTTGGGTCTTTATGCAGACTTAAGCGAGGGAGAGTATACCTCAGAGGTGTTTTTTGGAAATGATGAGTTTGTGCTATCACTTCCTTCGAGCGGCATTGGTGGAGTTGAGAGCTTCTTGATTGATGAAGGGTCATTTGATGGTTCCTAACGGGCGATATGATCTGGTAAAAGGAGCGGTAACGTTTATTGCTGCACGTGATATAACATCAGGTACAAGTAAGGGCATATTCAGTCCAACTCTCAATATTACAAGAGGTCAGTTTATTACAATGCTACTTAAGACTTATGGTATAGAGGCTGATGAAAATCCTGAAGATAGTTTTTCTGATGCAGGAAACACCTATTACATAGGCTATCTCTCAGCGGCAAAGAGGATGAGTATATCAACAGGGGTGGGCAATAACATGTTTGTACCTGACAAGGAATTGTCAAGGCAGGAAATGCTTACTATGCTATATAATGCTCTGAAATCGATGGGACAGATGGTTAAAGGAAATTCCGGCAAAGCAACGTCTGATTTTACTGACAGTAGCAATGTTTCACCATGGGCTAAGCAGGCTATAGACCATATGGTAGGGACTGGTATTGTGGCTGGTACTGACGGAAGGCTTGACCCTGAAGGTGTTACTAAACGTGCTCAGATGGCACAAGTGTTGTATAATTTGATTGGAAAGTAGATTTTACGACAGCTAAAAGCTTTTATTTGCCGCAATGGTGAATAAGGGCTTTTTTTGATAAGGTATATCAGAAAAAATGGATCTAATATTAGAAAAAGACAAATTCACTAAAACAGTCTCCCGATAGAAATCCATGTCTAAGAGATCATCCTTGAAAGAAATATGATAGCCCAATATACTTTTGTGTTATAATACTGGAGAGACATTATCTTTTGGCTTTTCATATTAAAGAAAGTATTAGTATTGCATATGTAGATGCAGTTGCTGATACACGTCAAGACTATAGCTGGTTGCTGTTAGAATTTGTATATTGTTGAAAAGAATATCAAACAATGATAAGATTCCTATACATCATGGAAGGCTTAAAGAAGGAGGGAATGTTGATGGATTTAATAAAATTTAGAGAAACAGAGTTTACAAGACGAGAAATTCATTTAAAGCATGCAAGAAAACAGGAATTAATTAAAACTAGCGCTAAAGATAATCAACTTCACATTGTTTACGTTTTAACACATGTAGGAATTTGCGGTGGGACAAAAATTATACTTGAACATGTAAACAATCTTATTAGATTTAATCAGCGTGCAACGGTTGTGTCGCATTTTGAAAAACCAGTATGGTTTCCAATAAGTAAGGATGTCACTTATACTCAAGTGCCATTTACTCAAGAATTAGCATTAGGGATACCATCCTGTGATGTTATCGTAGCAACATACTGGAGAGAAATATACGAATGTATTGCGAGAGAAATTGCACCAGTTGTATATTTTGAACAGGGCGATTATCATCTTTTCGAATGGGAGGATGTTTGCACAAGAGAAAAAGATTATATATACAAACAATACCAACTTGTACCGTTTGTATATACCGTTTCCAAAGGAGCTTCCGAGCAAATAAATAAAATTTTTGGAAGGGATTCAACGGTTATCAATAATGGTATTGATAATACAATTTTTTATCATAGTTCTATGAAAGAAGCAAAACAAGAGTTTACATTAATGATGATAGGCAGTGAAAATAGTGAATTTAAAGGAATATCGGATATTATGCAAGCGTTATTAATTTTAGAAGAGCTAGGATATAAAATGAGACTTGTTTGGGTTACTCCAGATAAGCCCATACATCCAATGGGGTCAGTATTTATTAATCCAATGCAAAGCCAGATTGGCGATTTGCTTAGAGGTTCAGATGTTTTTGTATGTGCCTCTCATTATGAATCATTTTCATTACCAGTTTTAGAAGCCATGGCATCTGGATGTGCTGTTTTAACAACGAAAAACAAAGGAGTTGTAGAATATGCAGAGGATGGTAAGAACTGCATTATGTTTAATATGAAAAGTCCGGAAGATATGGCGGAGAAGATTATTCATGTAATTGAAAATGACATCTTAAGAAAAAAGATAATTTGTGAAGGATTAAAAACAGCTTCTCAATACACATGGGATAAGATTATTCCACAAATCATTAAGTATTATAGACAAATAGCAGGTTACACGCCAATAAAAAGTATCTAAAACTTATACTTGAGTTATTAGTAGTATCTAAATTTTTATTATGTAGTAGAGAGATATAATTATAGAGGGGGATAAGAATGGTAAAGGGTAAAAAAATTAATGTAGGAATAGGCTTTGCAACAGGACGCAAAAGTTTTCAGAAAATTTTAAAAACAAATGTTTACAATTGGAAAGAAAGTGGGTTGACAGATAAAGAAAATATTAGTTTAAACCTTTTTGTTGCATATGATTTAAGTTATTCAAATACGAAATCAGCTGATTACACCAATGTAAGTGAAGATGTTCTTAATTTGATTGAGAGTTCACATTTTATTGGCAGTACTGCTCTTCAAGAAGAAATTAATTATTTAATAAAAGAGAATATAATTGATAAAGAAGAAGCTCAGTTGTTTTTCGGTAGAGGCTATGCAGGTAAACGAAATTCTGTACTTTATTTTGCCATGAAAAACAAAATGGACTATCTTGTCTTTTTGGATGATGATGAATATCCAATGGCAGTTACCAATAGACACTCTGTCGCTATATGGGGTGGGCAGCAGGTGCTATTAACTCACTTGAAATATATTAAAGATGCTGATATAACTAATGGACACCACTGCGGGTATATTTCTCCAATTCCTCATATAGAATTCAATGACACAATGACTGAAGGTGATTTTCGTCTCTTTATTGAAGCCATAAGCAATGACATTATAAATTGGGATACTATACATACCGTTATGAAAAATGGAGGTGTTACCTATGCGGACACTAAGGTTCTAGTAAGTAACGAAGCGGAAGTGGTTCAGCAAGTTAATCATACTAAATTTATTTCAGGCTCAAACTTATGTATAAATCTAACTAATCCAAAAAGAGTAAGCCCATTTTACAATCCGCCGAATGCACGAGGTGAAGATACTTTTTTAAGTACATGTTTAGGTGAACGTAATGTATTACGTGTGCCCTGTTATACATTTCATGATGGCTTTTCAAGCTACCGCAATCTGATGAATGGAGTGCTTCCTATCAAACTAAAGAGTGTTCAAGCTAATTCTGAAGCAATTGTCAGTCGATTCTATCATGCCTGCATAGGATGGGTACGATATAAACCATTACTACTATACATAACACAACAAAATCATTATGAGGAAAGAATTGAGGAAATGAGAGAGCAGATTGCAGCATCGCTCCCTAGTATTTGTAATTATTTTGGACGCAAGGAGTTTATGAATATTTCAACGGAGCTAGAGAAATATAATAAAAACGTTAAAAAACATTATAGCCAATACCTTAAAATGCAAGAGATTTGGGATAAAATCACACTTTGCTTTTGAGTTCCTCGTTCCTTTTGGTAAAAAATTACTGCAAAAGGAATACTGTAAAACAGAATATTAAGAAGGTTCACTTAGATGTAATAATTACGAAACTCTCTTAGCAATTGATGCAAAAGAAGGAAGTAAAGATAAGCTAAAGTTGGAAACACTTCCCTTTTTAGGTTATGCCGTACTTTTCTTCAATTGCCATATTTTTAATAGTCCTTAGTAGCCGCACTACCTAACTTTTACGAACACAGGTTTTTTAGGAAACTCTCCTGTTGGTTGTGTAAAAGCAACATCTAGCGATCCTGATACAGCATCGTAAATTATAGTTTGAATTGTACGATTTGAATATATATTTGAACCCGATTCATTAGGATCATCAACCGTTAGTATATCTTTAATGTCAGATGCATTCACTTTGTCGTATTTCATAAGTCTCTCGTTGAACTTTTGCCAGCGGATAGTGTTGTGAGGAATGCTAGTAAGATTATCAAAGTTTCCCTCAAGAGCATACCCGTTTACAACACAAAGTGAGTCAGGGTTATCCCATTTAAGGCCATCTACAAGTTTTGATTGAACTGTTCGTATTCCTGCTTTTCCACCACTTACACAATTTTCTGCAACAAAAGCACTTTTGCTATCTGTAATTGCATCTGCAAACCCGTTTAGCTCATCAACATAGTCACTTGGAATTTGAGGAATTACAGCATCAAGTCTTTCTTGAAGAAAACTATAATTTACTTCAGTCCCCCTTAACATGCCTTTCATATTCTTATATAAACATTGTTCAGCAACAGCAACAAACTGAGGAAAAGTTTGAAGTGTGGCCTCTCCATATGCCTTTCCTACATTATAGTGACTTCCCTTTTCAAGATTAAGGATAACCTCGTAGTAGCCTTCTTTTTTATCTATTACAGCGAGTTCATCTGAGGATTTTACAGTTGTAACTGTTTTCTCTACTTTTGAATTAATATCTCTGTATGAAAAGTCTGTTTTTTCATTTGTTGGAGCAGGTCCTTTGTAATCTTAAGTGTTTCCAATCTCTTTAGGTACAGGCTTTTCCATTGAACAACCAACTGTAAACATAATTGATATTGTTGCGACTATACAAGTTATATTTCTAAAAAAAGAAAATTTCATTTTAGACCTTTCCCTTTCACCAACCGTTTTTTAATAGTAATGAGTAAGAGTCTTCTATTATAAATAAAAAACTACTTATCACTTTTCTTAAAGATTATAACATTTTTTACAAACTTTCTATACAATTTATTATTCCAGTAACAATAAACTTTGTGCCGGTATAGTATAATAATTGTGTTAATTGTTCGTATGTAGGGTAGATTAAAAATATCGGTTTGACCTTAAGGACATAAAAGGAGCAAGAAGATGTTTGAATTTGTTGATGTAAAATTTAAAAATATTGTTGACGTCCCTGAGCTTAGAATAGAAAAAGAAAAGATAACAACACTTGTTGGTTCGAGCGGAAGTGGTAAGACAACTATACTAAGAATGCTCAATAAGTTAATATCCCCGACAGAGGGTAGGATACTCTATAAAGGAACTGATTTGAACAATATTGATTCGGTGCTACATAGAAGAGAGGCTTCAATGCTTACTCAAAATCCCGCTATCTTCGATGGGAGTATACGGGATAATCTCAATGCCGGATTGCTTTTTCAAGGTAAAAATTTAATGGAGGACGAAGCATTAGAGCAGATTCTTGAACAGGTTAAGCTCAATAAAGCCCTTGTTACACCTGCGAACACCCTGTCTGGTGGTGAAAAGCAGAGGCTTGCATTAGCAAGAATACTGGTTTTAAACCCCTTGGTATATCTTCTTGATGAGCCATCATCAGCTTTAGATGATGAAACAGAAGACATTCTAATTCAAATGTTGATACAATATGTTAAAAACAATAAAAAGACAATTGTTATGGTTACCCATTCTAAGGCGATAGCAACTAAGTATTCCGATGTAATTTTTGAGGTATTAGAAGGAAAAGTCAAGAGGAGGGAAGGGTAATGGATGGAATTATTGATTTATCAATAGCACAGGTAGCTGTTGCATATATTTTTGTATTAATTGTTATTGCCATTGTAAGGTTAAGAGGGATAAACAGGGAAAAGGAGATTATTATTTCTTCGGTCAGAATGACTCTGCAGCTCATTTTGACCGGGTATATTCTTGTGTATGTATTCCAAAACCCAAGCCCCTTTATTACAACCGGAATTATTATTTTAATGGAAGTATTTTCGGTTTATACTATATACAGAAAATTTAAAGGTAAACTGTCAAATTCACTTAAAAAGGTTATAGCCCTTTCGATGAGTGCTGGTACATTGTCATGCCTTGCATATTTTTTATTCATAGTTGTAAGGATTTCACCGTGGTATTCTCCACAGTATTTTGTACCTATTGCAGGAATGCTAATTGGTAATTCAATGACGGGTATATCTCTTGGTGTCAAATCACTTATTGAAGGAGTGTCTACCCAAAAATGCTTAATTGAAGAAGCACTAATTCTTGGTGCAACACCAAAGACTGCATCAAAGAGTATTATCAATAGTACCTTTGACGCAGCAATAATGCCTACGGTTAATTCTATGGTGGGTATGGGGATAGTATTTTTACCGGGAATGATGACAGGTCAAATCCTTTCTGGAACTGCACCTACAACGGCTATTGCCTACCAGATAGCTATTATGTTAGGGATTCTTGGTGCTGTTTCGCTGTCGGTAATTATCCTGCTTCAGCTAGGCTACCGGACTTTCTTTAATGCTCAATCCCAATTAAATTAATGGGGTACCTAAATATATGACAAATAATAAGCCAAGGTAGCATTTGTTTGTGTTCAAGGAAATTATGATCGAAACAAATTTTCTCAAGAAACCCCATAGTCGGGTTGTTTCAAAAGAGTAATATACTTCGCATCAAATAAAATCAACCCATCTTTTTTCATCTTTGACAACTCCCTAGATAGTGATGTACGCTGAACACCAATCTTTTCAGCCAACTCCTTCTTAGACATATTAAGCTTTACCCGATTTGAGTGCTGTTTTTGCCTTTCATAATTAAGAAAGTTTAAAACACATTCACGTATCGTCCTATTTACATAATGCTTAATCTTATCCCCCAAAATAGTTGCATGTTCTGACACAAATTCGAGGTAGCACCTCAAAAATTCTTTGTTATTAGAAAAAAGTTCAAACAAACGATCTTTGTCAATTTCCAAAATCACAGAAGGGTATTTAGCAGTAATATCCCTTGTCAAGGACAGGAAAAAAACCTTTGATTCAATTAAGGCAACGAGAGGCATTATGGGAGGTATGATGGGTGATATTGTTGCGATTATATTTTTAATAGGGCTCGTTTTAGCTTTCATTCCTCCAGAGACAATAAAAACTGTTCTAGGTGGTGCAAATTCTTTGTTGTCCACTGTGACAGCGGCATGTGTTGGAAGTGTTTCAGCAGGACCTATCTATGCTGCTTTTCCTATTGGCAAAGCTATGCTTGCAAAGGGTGCTAGTATATCAAATATAGTAATTATATTGAGTACCTGGGCAGTTATAAAAGTTCCGATGCTAGCTAATGAGGCAAAGTTTCTTGGTGCAGGTTTTATGGCAGTAAGGTGGGTTCTTACAGTGGCAGCTATTTTTATTATGGCGTATATAACAAATTTATTTGTCAAGAATAAGGATTTACCAAAGAATGAAAGTGAAATAGAAGAAGGAATTATATCAATACAAGGAGACTATTGAATAGGTTGTGGAATGTGTGCAAAAAGGCTACCTGAATACTATGAAATGAAAGATAAAAAAGCAGTGGTTGTCAAAGCAATTCCTGAAGGAAGGGAGGCGGAACTGGAAGTACTAAAAACAGTAAAAAAATTTTAATCCGTTGTATTTACAACGGATTATATTGTATAACTTTATTATAATATATTCAACAACAATAAAGAGAGGAGCAAAATATGATTGAACAAATATTTAAAATGACTTTAGGTGATAAAAAAACTGTAGAAAAAATTATTATGGATGAAAACGTGCATTACATTCATATGATTTTCAATAAAGATGAAGGACTACCGGAGCACTATTCAAATTCAACTGTTTACATGACCGTTTTAAGGGGTATATTGTCAATTGGGTTAGAAGAGCAGGAAGTACATCAGTATGATCAGGGTTCGATACTTAAGATACCTTTTAATACAAAAATGAATGTGAAAAATAGTCACGATAAAGTGCTTGAGTTGATTGTTGTTAAAGCTCCGGCACCAAAAAATTAAATTATAGGAGGGTCAATTATTATGAGTATGTTTTGTTATCAATGTCAAGAATGCGCAAAGGGCACAGGTTGTGAAATCAGAGGTGTTTGTGGTAAAAATGAAGAAGTTGCAAATCTGCAGGATTTATTGATTTATGCAACCAAAGGAATTTCAGAAGTAGTTGTTAAGGGAAAATTAGATGTGAATACTCTTGGAAATGTAAATCATGAAATTTTAAAGAGTTTATTTATAACAATTACAAATGCGAATTTTGATGAAGCAGCAATAGAAAAACAGATTAATAAGTTAATTGCCATTAGAAACGATTTGAAAAAGAAAGTATCTGGTGTCCAGTTTGGAGATGCGGCAAATTTTGAAGTGACCGACAGAGCATCCATGCTTGAAAAGGCCTCTAAAGTTGGTGTGCTTGCTACAGAAAATGAAGATGTACGTTCCCTAAGAGAGTTAATGATATATGGATTAAAAGGTATGGCAGCATACACTCATCATGCACTTAACTTAGGCAAAGAAAATGCTGATATATATAGCTTTGTATACGAAGCATTGGCAGCTACTTTAGATAATAGATTATCAGCTGACGATTTGGTAGCACTAACTATGAAAACAGGTCAATTTGGTGTTTCTGCCATGGCACTTCTTGATGAAGCAAATACATCAAAGTATGGAAATCCTGAAATTACAAGTGTAAATATTGGTGTTGGCAAAAATCCTGGTATCTTGATTTCCGGACATGATCTTACCGATCTTGAGCAGCTCCTTGAACAAACAAAAGGAACAGGCGTTGATGTGTATACTCATAGCGAAATGCTTCCAGCACATTATTATCCTTTCTTTAAAAAGTATGAAAACTTCGTTGGAAATTACGGAAGCTCATGGTGGAAACAGATTGAAGAATTTGGAACCTTTAACGGTCCGATTTTATTTACAACAAATTGTATAGTACCGCCAAAGAGTGAGGAAATAAGAAATAGGATATTTACTACCGGGGCTTCAGGTTATCCGGGATGTACACATATTGAAGCTGACGAGAAGGGTAAAAAAGATTTTTCAGCTGTCATTGAAATGGCTAAGAAAAGCAAGGCTCCAACAGAAATTGAAACAGGAAATATTGTGGGAGGTTTTGCACATTCCCAAGTTCTTGCACTAGCAGACAAAGTAGTTGACGCAGTTAAATCCGGTGCAATTAAGAAGTTCTTTGTAATGGCTGGTTGTGACGGAAGAATGAAATCAAGAGATTACTACACAGAGTTTGCGCAAAAGCTTCCGAAGGATACTGTTATCCTTACAGCGGGATGTGCAAAATACAGGTATAACAAACTTCCTTTAGGTGATATAGGAGGCATTCCGAGAGTGTTAGATGCCGGACAATGTAATGATTCATACTCCCTTGCAGTTATTGCGTTGAAGCTCAAAGAAGTATTTAACTTAAATGATATAAATGAACTTCCTATTGTATATAACATAGCTTGGTATGAGCAAAAAGCTGTTATTGTACTTTTGGCATTGTTATATTTAGGAGTTAAGAATATTCACCTTGGACCTACACTACCTGGATTTTTATCTCCAAATGTAGCGAAAGTTCTTGTAGAAACTTTCGGTATAGCCGGAATTGGCACTGTAGATGACGATATAGCAATGCTTATGGCATAATATTAATTATAATGATATAATAAATCCTGACAATTAAAAAGGATTGTCAGGATTTATTATACTTTTTGAATCAAAGATGTTAAAGCATGTTAGATTGTAACTATGCTTATTTTGAATATATAGTTTTTTATACCCAGCTGTTACATACTATACAATATGATCTATAGGTGCCATTATACAGTCTGTATTCTATAGTATGTGTCTCATATAGGACAAGACCACAAGCAGCACAGTTCTTTTTATGTTGAGAACGGCTATAATTTGAATAGGTAAAATTATGGTTATATTTGTAGTCATAGGAATAGCATGTTGGACACCTTGATACATGCTGATTATTATTTATTGAAGAGTAATAGGTTAATGTATAATGGCTAGGATAGCTATGAACATGTGAATGAGTCATACAGTTCATCCCGGCAATTTCTTTGGGTTTAATTGAGACATCTAGGCTGGTAGAGTGCATCAAGTATTTACCACCATCTCCATCAAAGTGATCTAAACCATATATGTGGCCGATTTCATGCGCTAATGTTTCATTTTTTTGCTCATTACTTGAAAGTGCGTCAAAATTATTATAGTGAATTACAAGAGATGTAGAATATATAGTTTCATTGTCATAATAATCTGTACTTGTAGATGCTAATCGGCCAGGGGTATTAGAATAAAGTTGACTTATCGGAACCCTTCCAGACGAAGATTTTGTAAAACTTATCGAATTTCCCCAAATAGATGCTGCATTGGTCATATATGTTCCGTATTTTTGCTCTACAGTTGTAGAAGTAAATCTATATGTATCTGCTTTTTTTCCCATATGATAGTCATTATATGTCCATCCGGTAGTATTATCGGTATTATATAAACTATTCATAGAATGTGCAAAAACATTAAGAGTTAATTGGGCAGATAAGACAACTGCTATTATTATAGTGATTAATACCTTCTTCATTAGTTTTCTCCTTTCTTAACCTTTTTAATTAACACATTAAGCTTTTGTTCAAGAGAATTTTCATCTTTAACTTTCATAAAGTTTTTTTGTATGTTTTCTTTTACCTTTTCATCATAAAGCTCTTTATCAGAATGGTTGCACGACTCAGAATGGTTATGTTTTGAGGATGAAATATCTTCTCCAATCTCTTTAACTGATTTGAATAGATTATTAACGTTAAATCCATCTGTATCTTTTTTAAGAATCAGACTTGTAGGCCCTGTAACTACATATTTAGCAATTTCATACATTTTGGCAGGGTCTTCGGCTGTAGGTTTAACTTCTGTCAAAAATATAATACATTCATCATTCTCATTTAGTTCAATTATATTAGCATCCCACGAATGTGAGTTCCATTCTGTAAAAGCACTTATCTGTGAGCCTGCTTTTAACTTTTTGTCACTACTGTAGTATAGTTTATCAATATTAAAATCGAAAACAGTATAAAACAGTTCTGGTATTTCTTTTGGAATTTCTTCAATATTACTGGTATCTATACTAATTTCTTTTTTTGATTTTAAGGTGACCTTTGCAATAAGATCAGCTTTATTTACTGCAGTTTCTTCATCCCATATCAAAAGTTTAGAATGAACAAGGTTATATTTCTCAAGTGGTTTAAGTTCCCTCACATTAATTTTTGTATTAGAACTGATGCTAGGAATATATTCAACTTGTTGATTATTACAGCCCGAAAGTATACTTAAACAAAATGTTAAGGCAACTAAAGGAACAACCATTCTTTTTCTCATATTAAATAATCCTCCTCGTATAAATAATAAAACAAAATACTGCTTTTTAACCTGCTATTTAACCTGCTATTTAACTTATGAACTAATAATTAATATAGTTGCAACTAATGACAATATTATATATATATATATATTGTAAAACTGTAAATGTGCAATTATGTCAAATTATCATTAATTTACTTAATGAAAGTATCATTTTCATGCAGAAATATACAATCCTAAGAATGGAAAACATTTAATTTTCTTTTTTGAGATTAAATCTAAGCGTTGATATAACTTGCTTAGAATAAAAAAGTTTGAAAAAACAAGGTATAGTCTCGAAAAGTAACTGGTAATTGACCTGAAAATAAAAATTCAGGATTAATTCATAAGAAAATAGGTAAAAAAACATACTGAACCTTGATAAAAGTATATTGTTACGATAGAGCAAATAAAA
>CAYXPB010000143.1:0-13119 GCA_964466645.1 uncultured Acetivibrio sp.
TACTGTTAGGACTGCAAATAGCTGACACTAATTTTATATCTTCTTGTTCCAATAAAAATTTTGCTATTTCCTTACCTGTTTTTCCTAGTCCAGAAATACATACTCTAATCATTCAATTACCTCCATATTCGTAGATTTTATTGTAGAATCAAGCTTATTAACCCACACTTGATTTTGTTTGCAAAGTAAATTTCATCGATCATGTTCTGGAACAAACCTATATAAGCAGACATCAAAAAACGCTACAGATATCACACCGTAGCGTCGAAATTTAAAGGTACAATTAAATAAAAATTAATTGCCTTATTTCTTTCAACGCTTACGAAATTAGCTGACGGATTCGGGTTGAAAGTTAACCCTACCAAGTATAACTTGGACTCACCCCAATAATGGTTCTCCCGCTCCATATTAATGGATTCAGCGTGGTATCTTAATTATCTTTTATTAACATGTATTCTTATTAAATATAAAAGGGGCACGAAACTTATATACAATATAAGCTCCTACCCCAGAAGCTACAACAATTTGACCAAAGAATATCATCTAACCGGATTTTTTTGAATTTTAGTTACTTACTATACTTCTTAAATAAGTCATCTAAAGCCTCTCTTAATAAAAACGCCTCAGTCTTCTCTGTCTCCTTTGATAATCCGGATAGTCTGTCAACCTGTGTCTTTGTAAAGTAACTGGATTTCAACACCATGCTTTCTGCTTCAGATAAACACACTCTGTTTTTACCTAGCTTTTTTGCTCTAAACATCGCACTATCAGCTACTCTAAAAAGCTCTACTGCATTCTTCGCATCTCTGGGGTAACTGGCTATTCCACAGCTTATAGTTATATATACGTTTTCTGCTTCGTTTTTATCACTAAATCTAAAAGTATTATCCGAAAGATAGCGTCGAATTTCTTCCATTTCCATAAAGCTTCTTTCAGACCCCTTATTTACAAGTAAAAGATTAAACTCATCGCCGTGCATTGTCATCAAGTCATTTCCCAATAAGTTTTGATTAAAAACAGAAACCAATTTCTTAATAACTTCGTCACCAATGTTACAACCATATATTTTATTAATGTTTTCAAAGCTGTCAATGTCAGCTACTGCAATACTGAAAGGGCCATCTCCATTAGTTATCAACTCGTGGACTTTTCCCATAAATTCTTCTTTGCTAATTAAATCGTTATACATATGCCCTTTCCCCCGTGTAAAGTACTATATCAAATTTATATATATATGTCAATATAGTTATGTAAAAATCATATATTTCGATGATATTCTACATATTTTTTGAGCTCATTAGCCGAATAATGCGAGTAAAATTCCTGCTGCAACGGCTGAACCTATTACACCTGCAACATTAGGGCCCATTGCATGCATAAGAAGATAATTCGATGGATTTGCCTTTTGTCCTTCAACCTGCGAAACTCTTGCAGCCATAGGCACAGCAGATACTCCCGCCGATCCTATAAGAGGATTTATTTTCCCACCGGATATCCAACACATAATCTTTCCTAAAATTAG
The DNA here is from genome assembly GCA_964466645.1 of uncultured Acetivibrio sp. Lineage (GTDB taxonomy): Bacteria > Bacillota > Clostridia > Acetivibrionales > Acetivibrionaceae > Acetivibrio. The sequence continues at coordinate 1,523 of CAYXPB010000143.1, forward strand.
CCCGCCTAAAGTACTAAACATAAAAGCTGTTAAGCCAAGTGCTACAATTTTAAGTGTTTCTGGTGTTAAAAAGTTTTCTGCTACAGCCTTTGAACCCACTGTTAAGCCTAAAAAGATAGTTACTATGTTAATTAAAGCATTTTGTGCTGTATTTGAAAGCCTCTCTACTACCCCCGACTCTTTGAACAAATTGCCCAGCATCAACATTCCTAATAGTGGCGCTACAGATGGAAGTAATAAGATACAAAATATCGAAACAGCAATAGGAAAGCATAATTTCTCCAATTTCGATACTTCTCTAATCTGTTCCATTTTGACTTCTCTTTCCTTTTTTGTCGTCATTAATCTCATAAGAGGAGGCTGTATCAAAGGTATTAGTGCCATGTAAGAATATGCCGCTATAGCTATAGCAGGCAAAAGCTCAGGGGCCAGCCTAGTTGTGAGATAAATTGCAGTCGGACCATCTGCACCGCCTATTATACCTATAGATGCTGCTTCATTTGGTAAAAAACCCAACGCAGTTGCTATAATAAATGCAATAAATATACCAAACTGTGCAGCGGCTCCTAAAAAGAGTCCTGACGGTCTTGCAATTAGCGGACCAAAGTCTGTCATTGCACCAATTCCTAAAAAGATAAGAGAAGGATATATTCCTAATTCAACTCCCTGATAAAGATAATAAAGTAATCCTCCAGGGCGGTCAGAAGGTTCATCCATAAGTCCTGTTAGAGGTAAATTTACAAGCAACATTCCAAAGGCAATTGGTAATAATAACATTGGCTCAAACTTTTTTGCAATAGCAAGGTATATAAGCACACACGCTACTGCAATCATTAATACTTGCTGCCAGGTAATCGCTGCAAAACCGGAAGTATTCCATACAGTCTGCAATGCTTCTATAATCATTTAGCTCACCTCACTATTGTATTACGGCAAGAACATCACCTGTAGAAACAGTTGCTCCCTTGCCGACTAATATTTGTACAACCACACCTTCAATAGGTGCTGTAATTTCATTTTCCATTTTCATAGCCTCAAGGATGACAAGTACATCTCCCTTTTTAACTTTTTGTCCGTTATTTACTTTTACATTTAATATACTTCCCGGCATTGGAGCTTTAACAGTTTCACCACCTGAAATAACTGGGCCAGCTGCCGGTGCTGTTGCAACAGATGCAGAAACTGGAACAGCTGCCGGTGTCGGTGCTTGAGAAACAATAGGAGTATTTACAATTGCAGATTCTGTAGTCTTAACAACACTTGCCTGACCTTTTTCCACTTCTACTTCATAACTTTTATCGTTAATTGTAACAATATATCTCATTTATAAAACCTCCATTACCCATTAAATTATTAAAGTACAGCTAAAGAAATAAAGGAAATATTATTTTTCAATAGCTCTTATTGATTTAAAACACAACTCCGATAGAGGTATCTTTGATTCATCACTTACAATTGCCATAATCATTGCAGCTGTTTTTTCATCCACATTGAAAAGCTTTAATTGACCTGATGAAAATGCCACAGTTTCATTATTTTCAATAGTACTTAGAACTTTTGCATCTTCATTGTTAATAACAGGAGTGTCACTCTTTTTGTTTTCTATCTTTTGAAGTATTACTGATAATAATTTTATTAATGCAAATATAGAGGAAAGGACAAAAAACACTAAAGCTATACTAAAAAGAGAAACTCCTAAACTTTCTATTATAGACATACGCTCCACCCTTTACTTTTGAATTATTGAATATGAAACCTTTGTAGCCGTTCTCTCTTCTCGTTCTTTAAAAAACTTCTCAGCAATCTGAGGAAATGCGATATATGAAAGAATATCCTTTTCGCTTTTAGTTATATTTTTTAGTTGTTCTTTTACTTTATCAAATTCCGGTTTAAGAGTATCAGCAAACCTTGTGGTAATAGGCATTTCATCACCTAATACATTCTTTACTAAGTCAGGATCTATTTCTCCAGGAGCTCTGCCATATTCACCTCTTAGATAGGCTTTTATTTCTTTAGAAACATTCTTATACCTTTCACCAGAAAGTACATTCGCAGCCGCTTGTACACCAACCATTTGACTCATTGGAGTAACTAATGGAGGGTAGCCTAAATCTTTTCTGACCCTTGGAGTCTCTTCTAGAACTTCATCGAGTTTATCAATGGCATTTTGCGCTTTCAACTGTGCTATGAGGTTTGAAAGCATTCCTCCCGGCACCTGATATACAAGAGCATCTGTTTCAGTCCCCATAACAAAGGCATCCATAAGGCCTGACTCTATATACTTTGCTTTAATCGGCTTAAAATAGTCATTGATAGCTTTTAAATCCTTATCCTTTAAGCCTGTTTGATAACCAAGTTGTTTTAAAGCATAATCCATTGTTTCAGTTGAAGGTTGAGAAGTTCCGCCAGAGAAAGATGATATGGCACAATCGATACCATCACAACCGGCCTCTATTGCTTTAAGGTACGTAATAGGTCCTAAGCCTGTTGTGGAATGGGTGTGTAAAAACACCGGAAGCTTTACCGATTCCTTAAGGGTTTTCACGAGCTCATACGCTTCCTTAGGCCCCATGATGCCTGCCATATCTTTAATACATATTGAGGCAACCCCCATACTTTCCAACTCTTTAACCATATTTGCGTATTTATCCAAATTATGAATCGGGCTGGTCGTATAACATATACATCCTTGCGCGTGAGCTTTTTGCTTTATTGTTTCGTCAACAGCTACCTTTATATTTCTGAAATCATTTAGAGCATCAAATATTCTAAAAATTGTTATTCCACTGTCTACTGAATGAGAAACAAACTTTTTTACCACGTCATCAGGATAATGCTTATAGCCTAAAATATTCTGACCTCTAAGCAGCATTTGCAGTGGTGTTTTTTTTACTTTCTCCTTAATTTTTTTTAGTCTTTCCCATGGATCTTCATTGAGATATCTAAGACATGAATCAAAGGTAGCACCTCCCCAGCACTCGAGGGAGTAATAACCAACATTGTCGAGATTCTCCAAGATACCTTCAAAATCTGAGAAAGGCATTCTTGTAGCAACAAGAGATTGGTTTGCATCTCTTAAAACTGTTTCTGTAATGTTAATTCTCATAAATACAACATCTCCTTATACAGTTTTTTTAGAAACTCTTTTTTCATTTATACATTAAAAAAGGCAGGACCAACTCGTAAATAACGAGCTTCCCACCCTGGAAGTTCCAAATTTCTTGAAAGCGGGTAGAAAACTCGCTCAACCGAAAAGGAATCTATATAACTTCGTCCAGTATATCATTATTTTATATGATTTTCAAGAAACAATAAAATGAAACTGCAATTATTTTTTGAACAAACTTAACTCTTTCCTCCTAAACCTCGCAAAGGTATGGTCTTTATCTAAAAATCACATCACTTTACGAGGTGAAAATTGTTGTTTCAGCAGATGTCTCTGCAGGGCCAGTCCTGTTGCCAATAATACAAATAGCACTGAAATAATTGCCAATAAAATAATATGTTTCTTATCCTCGGATAAATCCATTAGCTCTATCTCCTTTAAATTGAGAATTCATGATGCAAATTCTTTTGTTCACTCAATATAATATTCTTAAATATAGATAAAAGTGTGATTTGCTTTTCATTAAGTAACTTAAGGTGATTCCAAAAGAGCAACTGGTCAATTGCCATTTTTTAAAATTTGTAAACACATTTATTTCTAGTCTTTAAAGTATCAATAAAGCTTGTAAATGCTGTTTTTTAGTTGTATCATAATAGTATCAAATTATCAAAATACTATTATATATTGAGGTTGTCACACTAATGAAAAATATGTCGGATTATGAAATGCCAATTATTTTAAGAGATTTCTTAAGCTATATTCAGACAATCAAAGGAAAATCGATCAACACTGTTAAAGTTTACTTTTATGACTTGAGAGTGTTTTTAAGATTTCTAAAAGTACACCGGAACTTAGTCGATAAGCAAATAGAGTTTGAAAAGATAGATATCTGTGACGTAGATATAGAATTGATCAAAACAATAACGCTAAGCGATTTATATGCTTTTATGTCCTATGTCAGTAATAACCGTGACAATACTGCATATGCACGTGCAAGGAAGGTTGCAAGTTTAAAATCCTTCTTTAATTATCTTTTTACTAAAGCTAAGCTTATTAGTGTTAACCCTGCAAACGAACTTGAATCACCCAAAATCCTTAAACGCCTTCCTAGGTATTTAAACGTTGAAGAAAGTAAACAACTGTTATCGTCAGTGGACGTCGGAACATATTCGGAACGGGATTTTGCAATGTTAACTTTGTTTTTAAACTGTGGTATGCGACTATCCGAATTAGTGGGAATTAATATAAACAACATAAAAGATAACACTCTTACGGTTATTGGAAAAGGAGGCAAAGAAAGAAGTATTCCTCTTAACACTGCCTGTGTAGATGCTATAGAGGCTTATATGAAGGTTCGCCCTGTAAATGGGGTAAAAGATAAAAATGCTCTTTTCATAAGCGGCAGGAAACAACGTATTAGTAAGGAATCGGTCCAAAAGATTGTAAAAAAATATATAAAACAAGCTGGTCTTGACACCCAACGTTATTCAACACATAAATTAAGACATACCGCTGCAACTCTGATGTATAGATACGGCAAAGTTGATATAAGAGCATTACAAGAGCTTTTAGGCCACGAGAGCATTTCAACTACAGAAATCTATACACATTTAGATAAGGAACAATTAAAGGATGCTGTCGATAAGAATCCACTCTCTGGATACAACAGAAATAAAGAAAAACATAAAAGCGGAGAATAGATTAGGCCATTTCAAAAAATGTAAATCAGGTTTTTTGAAATGGCGATTGTAAATTTATTTTGGTATCCCCTATATAAATTCAGTTATAAATATCATTTCGCCTGTTATGTCGATAACAACATCTTTCAGGAATTTGATACCTGCATCAATATTCCATGAAGTTTTACACTCAAAAACACCTTTTTCAAGTTCCATTAAAGCTAGAATTTCACATACTTCAGAAAATCCATTATCCATTATTGCTTCCATTATTTCTGAAGAGTTTTTGTAGAAAGAGTATTCAATATAGCCGCTTATCTTTGATAAATATTCGCTGAGTTCTAATGAATTCATAATGACCACCTCCAATAAAGATACTAACTTTTCTGAATTGAATTGATGTGTTTGTATGTGATTAAAAAAAATTCATTGTTATTAGGGATTAGCAATTATTATTTCTTACTATAAATTTCGACATATTTCAGAGAAACTTAACCTTTTGTTTGTGTAAGGTGTTTCCAAAAAAACTTCCTGTACATTAACAGGAAGTTTTTTATATCAGATATTTTATAAATTATGACTTGCTTCTTAATTGGTTTTACTAAGTCTAATCTGAAGTTTTAAAAGACGACTAATTATTTATCTTATACTTTCAGGTTGGACCACTGAATATCCGGAAGTAATCCTATCTCCGTTCGAATCAAAAAGCATTGTTCCATTTATTCCGTTTGGCATAGAAGATGAGCTCTCAAATGTAACAGTAGTTTCACCAGCTTTAAGTAGTTTAAACTCTATAACAGCTATTGTTCCAGTTTCTTCGGGTGCTTCTGAAATTCTATATTCTTCGAGGTTCATATACAATTTACAGAAATTAAGTATCCCTGCACTTAAGTTGTGTGAAACTGCATTAATAGGACAAAACTCCTCATTGATTATAATAGTTCCACTTGAAGGTATTGTACTATTTTTATAGGAAGCTCCTGATGGCTTAACCGGTTGTAGAACTTCAGGGTCATATTTTAAATTAATCTGGTAACCAGATAATTTACTTATTTCATTGATTCTCACGGTAGCCTTAATTGTTTCTCCTACTTCAACCTCTGTCTTATCAAAATCTAATGTAATGTAGCTTGTTGGTGTTGCCACAGGACTAGTTGTAGTTGTGACTATAGCTGTTGGTGTTGCCACAGGACTAATTGTAGGTGTAACTATAGGTTCAGTTGTTGGAGTAACTTCTGGTGTAGGATCTGTTATGCAAATCTCCTCAGGTGTCAATACCTTGTATCCCGATGAAATTCTGTTTCCATCCCAATCCAAAAGCATTGTACCGCATATACCGCTAGGCATTGATGCTGTATCTTCAAAGACTAGTGATGTTGTACCTTCAGCTAAAACCTTAAAAGTTATAACAGCTACTGAGCCTGTTTTTTCAGGAATATCGGAAGCCCGATACTCTTCTAGATTGGTATACACTCTTCCAAAGTTGAGTATTCCGTTAGTTACATTGTTTGAGGCTGCTGACATAAATCCGTAATCACTGTTTGAAAGTAATGTTCCTTTTGTAGGAATGCTACTGTTTGTATAAGGTACATTACTTGATGTAATGGGCTGTAACATATCAGGATTAAATTTCAAATTAACCTGGTAAGCAGCTAAATTATCAATATTATTAACCATAACAGTTGCGGTAATTGTATCATTGACTTTGGCGTATGTCTTGTCAAGGTCAATTGCAACATATCTATCACTAGTGATTTCAGGAGTAACTACACTTGTAGGTTCTGGTGAAGGAGTAACTACACTTGTAGGTTCCTGTGTAGGTGTTGGTGTTAGAATACAAGGAGGTGGCGTCGTTGGAACACAATTGTTTGTTGAACCACCACCACTAATATCAGAGGAATTAGATAAACTATATCCTGATATTCTTTCTCCATCACAGTTAAACAACAATGTACCAGATATTCCATTTGGCATTTTAGATGTATTCAAAAACTTTATTGAAGTGGAGTCGTAATTTAAAACTTTAAAGAATACAACCGCGATATCACCACTATTTTCTAGTCTTTCAGACATTTTGTATTCTTCAAGATTTGTATAAAATTTGCTAAAATTTAGTATTCCTTTATCTAATTCATGTGAAGCAACAGCAACCAGTCCATAATCCTCATTAAAAAGCAGTTCTCCTGCTTCAGGAAGTGTTTTATCTGTATATGCTATTCCTTCTGAATTGACAGGCTGAAGAACCTCAGGATCGTATTGCAAATTAAGCTGATATCCTGCCAAATTATCAATATTAGATACATTTATTTTTGCTTTTACTATATCTCCCTTGAATGCCATTGTTTTATCTAAATCAATTATTATAGAACTTATAGAATTGTAGTTTTCGTTTATAATTTGTGGTTGAATTACTTCATAACCACTTGTAATTCTGTTACCAGACCAATCAAACAGCATTGATCCAGAAATTGCATTTGGCATAGTTCCAGTATTGTCAAGTCGGATTTGAGTAAGAGCTTTTTTAATTACTTTGAAGCTTATATGTGCCAATACGCCCGAACCTTCACCTTCTCCTTCTTTGTAAGCTTCAAGATTAGTATAGGATCTTGCAAAATTTAACACACCTGTTTTAAGGTCATGTCCAGCAATAGGCACAACTCCAAAACTAGGATTATTAATTAGGTACCCTACTTCAGGGTTTGTATTTGAATCATAAGGCTCTCCTGTTGAAGAAACTATAGGTTTGAGAACAGTTGAATCATATTTAATATTTACCTGAAAACCTGCTAAATTATCGATTCCATCTGCTTTAAGAGTTGCAGTTATGATATCACCTACCGATGCTTCGCTTTTATCCAAATCAAGAGAAATACTGCTCTTTTCCTCAACGTTCGGATCTTCAACCTTAATAACAGGAGGTTGGGTTACTGTATAACCACTTAAAACTTTGTCACCATTCCAGTCAAACATAAGCGTACCAGATATTCCGTTTGGCATTGAAGTAGAATTTTCAAACAAAATTGAAGTTGTTTTTGCCATAAGAACCTTAAAGTTAATTACTGCTAAAGTTCCTTTCGTATCTGCACTTCCTGATTCCTTATAGGTTTTAAGATCAGCATAAGATTTACCAAAACTCAATATTCCCGCAGATAAATTATGAGCTGCTATGGCGAATGGATTATAATCATTATTTACAAGAATATTACCCGCTAAAGGTATAGTATTACTTGTATAATCTTCGCCGTCTTCAGTGACTGGTTTAAGAACTGAAGGGTCATAGGATAAATTAAACTGATATCCTGCAAAATCAGCAATATTATCAATATTTACTATTGCGCTGATAATATCCCCAACTTGAGCATTTGTTTTGTCTATCTCCATATTTACATTACCGTTTATAATTTGTGAACCTTCTGCATTAAGGATACCTGCTTGATTAACTTTATAAGCTGATATTCGATTAGTGTTCCAATCAACTAATAAAGTTCCGCTAACAGCATTAGGTATACGATTTGAATCTTCAAAGGACACCGTTGTTGCTATGCTATCAAGAACTTTAAATTCAACAACTCCAAGAGTACCAGAGGTCTCATCACTATTGCTTTCCATATATTCTGTGATATTTAAATAGGAAGCAGAGAAATTTAAAATCCCATTTTCTACACTATGTACTGCTTGGCAAAATGGAGAATAATCTTCATTTTTAAACATATTGCCACCGGACAAAGATGTACTGTTGCTATACTCCTTTCCTGATGCTGTAACAGGTTGTAACACTTCAGGATCGTATTTGAGATTAACCTGATATCCTGCAAGGTGATATATATTGTTTACATTCAAAGAAACTTTAACTATTTCATCTACTTTAGCAGAAACTCTGTCATATGCTAAAGATATACTACTTTCAGTTATAGGATTTTGGTCTTCAGAGTTGATAATTCCTGCATGAACAACTGTATAACCGGAAGTGATTTTATTTCCATTCCAGTCAAAAATGCTTGTTCCTGTAATAGCATTAGGCATTGTATTCGTGTCTTCAAAAACAATTGAAGTAGCTTTTTCAGAAATTACCTCAAAGGATAAAACAGCAACCGAACCATCAGTTTCAGCCTTATCACTTGCTCTGTATTCTTCAAGGTTTGTATATACCTTGCCGAAATTCAGTATTCCGGCTATAGTATTGTTAGATGCTTGAGGTAAAGCAGCAAAATCACTGTTGTTAAGCAAAGTACCGCTTTCAGGATTAGTAAAATCGGTGTATGGTTTACCCGTTTTACTAATTGGTTGTAATACTTCAGGGTCATATTTCAAATTCACCTGATATCCTGCAAAATTACTGATGTTGTTAATGTTTATTGTAGCTGTAATAACTTCTCCTACTTTTGCTTTTGTTTTGTCAATCTGAAGCTCTATACTTGAATCCGAAGCTCCAAAAACTATGCTTGAAAACAAACTACTGCTTATTAGTAATGCGACTGCTAAAAGAATAGATAAAGTTTTTTTTATCCTCATTTATTATACATCCCCTTTCAAAGGATTAAATTGATAACTATTTTTTAATACATAAAAAATAAACGCCAGGTTGTTTAGATATAAATGAGTGTATTGAAATAATATGGAGTTGTTGCGTTGGAGTATTGGAGTGATAAGAATAAAGATTATTAATTTCTTGTTATAGACATCAAATTCGACATTACAATTCAATTTTTCGCAATATAGGGCTTGGTGTTTTTTGAAACTGCCCATTTTGTTTAACATTTCAAATATTTTTAAAGTAACTCCTTAAAACTAAAGGTACGACTATAGTTCAGCACCTCCCTTTGTATAATAATGTACCTATTTGAATTTTAAAAGAGTAACTATCAAACAATTTTAAATTAATCAAATAAATATTGATTGCTAATATAGTTATTCGTAAAAAGGAACTGCATTTTTTGTGTCAAATAATAATTATTAAAATTCTTCGTAGAAAATTCATATATCATATTTAAAATAATAGATGTGGAAGATGATTGAGCAGTAAAGTCGTTATGTAAATTATAATCTATTTGGTATGAAGATATTGTTTGTAAGCACATTGATAAATATGATTGCACGGTTATATTATAATTATGTTTATCTTATTGTTGATATATATTTTTTATCATCTTACTATAATAAATTATATTATAATTTAAATTATCTTTCAACAATTATATAATCCTTGTTTTTCTTAACAAATTACTTTTTATAAGACAACCATACCAATTATGCAAACAAATCTGTAGAACAAATACATTATTCCTACTGCTTTTCCAATTGGGTCTGGACAAGTCTAACCAGTTCATCAAAAATTATATAGATTGTTTCTTCCGGAAATTCTGAATTTTTTGAACAAACAGCCATCTTATAGGAAGCATCAATTTCGTAGCGCTTGAAATAGCATTTTCCAAAATCATTTGAACTTTTAAACTCAATATTTTCTCCCTCAAACGAGAAAGAAAATGAATTAAGAGGTATTGATAAACCTCTTCCATCAGCTTTTATATAGCTTTCTTTTAAAGTCCAAAATTCGAAAAAAGCTTCTCTCCTATTTTTGCTTTCTAAAGTTGATAAATATTTATGCTCGTCTTCAGAAAAAAACCTTTTTGATAAATCCAAATCAACATCATGAATTTTCTCAACATCAATTCCAACAGGCAAATTATCAACAGCACAAACTACCCAATCACCTGAATGGGACAAATTAAAGTAAAAATCATTCGTTCCTACTAAAAAGGGCTTTCCATAATCATTCTTGTCAAAATGTATGTCTTTATTTTGTTTTCCAAGTAATGATACAATTATGAATCTCAGTAACATTTTTGAAGTGAGGCCTCTTAGTGCATCTTCGTACCTTCTGAACCTTTTAATCTTTTCTTGTTCATCAAGGGAAATATATGAAAGTAACTCTTCAAAAATATGTTTTTGAATTTGTTCTATTTTTACGGTATATATTTTCAAACTGATATCCCTCTCAAGGTCAAATATTCTAGATTTAATCTATCCTGTAATTAGATTTATTACGGCATATTCACCGATATAAACTCAATATAAATATGCGGATATCATTTTACAATACCATAAAATAAATGTCAATAATATTTATTTTTTAAAACATGTTTGATTTTTCATAAATATAGATTAATATATTAGTTGATATGTTTTAAAAGAATTTATTAATACAAAGGATGAAATGTATGAATTTCTTTAAAGTATTACTAATTATAAATATTATTTTATTGATATTAATTGTACCAGGATTTATCTTTTTTAATAAACACCTTTCTCAAAAAGATAATCCTCAAGGTCAAAACACAAGTTTACCGTCAAACACCTCAAATACAGGCGTTACAGATTCTGATGATGAAAATTCAGCGGATAGCACACCGAGAGAAGAACCAATTATTATTCCAGCTGAGCTTCTACCTTCTTCTAATAAATTTAAGTGGGAGGCTCTTAAGGATACTACTCCAATAGAAGTACTAAATCAAGTTAGTTTTCCGGTACCTGAAGAGTATAACATCATAAATGGTGTTACAACATTTAGAGGAAATAATTATAGGAACTCAGCAAGTTACGGGACTGTTGAAGTTAATGAGAAAAAGCTTGAAAAAATTTGGAGTATCAAAATAGGATATATAGACGAGTGGACAGGTGTAGGTTGGAATGGCCAACCTGCGATAGTTAAGTGGGATGATAAAGTCCGTTCAAAAATGAATATAAATACCAATAAAAAAAACAAGGATAACTTAAAAGAAGTTATTTACGGCACTCTTGACGGAAAAATATAT
>CAYXPB010000144.1:0-12969 GCA_964466645.1 uncultured Acetivibrio sp.
AAGCTTTTGCGACATATTAGGACTTGATCCTCTCTATATGGCCAATGAGGGTAAATTAGTCTGTTTTGTCCCACAGGAAGATGCCCATAAAGCTTTAAATATTATAAAAAACAGTAAATATGGAGAAAAGGCAGCAATAGTTGCTAAAGTTTTAAAACGTGAAGATGTTGCTGTTACTGTTACTACCAGAATTGGGGGTATAAGAATTTTGAAGGTACTTCAAGGCGAAGGGCTTCCGAGGATTTGTTGATGATTGGTAACTGATGACAGACCTACCAGAGAATAATTTAAGGTAGACCTGTCATCAGTGAGTGTATATTTAATTGGCATTCATATCTGTACCTATATATTCGCCTGTTTCTGCATCAAAAATATCTATGACTGTTGCATTTTTTATGGTATCTGATACTCCCATTTTCTTTTGTTCATCGCTTGATAGCAGCAGAAGATAAAAAGAGTGAAAGTATAACAATACCTGTTAGACTAAATGATGATATAAGTTTTCTTTTCATATAAAATAATCCTCCTTATTTAATAATTAGATATTTTTAGTTATAGTTAAAAGGCAAGTTTTTCAGTAAAGATTGACTTAGGCTGTACATCCCAGGAAATTGAGTATCCTGATCCAGAAATGCCCATTAACCATCCATTGGTCCAAAAACTCCAACTGCCGTTCTTATAGCATTGGAAGGAGTTTTCGTTCCATATTGCAGAATAATTACCAATATTACCATCTGAATACATTCCAACTTCAGTTCTTTGCATACTGGTTGCCGTATTGCTATAGGATCCACTGTCAAAACTATCTACATAGACTTTCCAAGATGAAGAGTTATATCTTTGAATTTGGTAGGTGTGATTTGTACCTGTTGATGTTGATGGTCCAAATTATTAAGAAAATCCAAAATGAGTAAAAGCATGTATTCATAATACAAAAAAAAAGAGATTTGTCAAAACAAATATTGAAAATTTTATAAATTAATGTTAGTGAAAAGTAATGTGTTGCAGAAAAGGATTTGTAAATCAAAATTAGCTGGGCAAATGCTGTGTATCAAGGGTTGAAAAAAGGTATAATAGAAAAATTAAATGTCCAGAAATCCTCAAAAACGATTATTGACAGAAGATATAAATGGTATTATAATGATAATAACAAAAAGATAATATCAATGATGGCGAGGTTAAAAAATGGCTAATAAACTGAAAAATAAACAAGGGCTTACCGAAGAAGAATTTTTAAAAGCTTATAATGCCGGTAAGTATGAGAGACCTTCAGTTACTGTGGATATGCTTATTTTTACTGTAACTGACGAGGAAAAGAAGAGTTACAGGAAGCTACCGGAAAAAGTATTAAGGCTGCTGATGATAAAAAGAGGAGACCATCCCTATATAGGTCAATGGGCTCTTCCCGGGGGCTTTGTGAACATGGATGAGAGTATGGATGAGGCAGCACGAAGGGAATTAAAAGAGGAAACCAACATTGACAATATATATATGGAACAGCTTTATACATGGGGAGATGTTGGCAGAGATCCAAGGACAAGAATAATAAGTACATCCTACATGTCTCTAGTTGACAGTCATACTCTTGATGTAAAAGCTGACGATGATGCCGATGATGCAAAGTGGTTTACCGTCTCATGCAAATTGTATCAAGAGCAAAAAACGGTGACGCCATCAGGATATATTTTACAAAGACTTTTCAAACTAACTCTCTCAAATGAAGACGACATACTCTCGGCGACTGTCAAAATAGTGAAAACGGTTGAAAACAGAATAACTAAAATTGAAAGAGAAATTATTGAATCGGAGGGCATAGTCTTTGATCATGCCAAAATAATAGAATATGGAATTGAAAGGCTTAGAAATAAGATAGAATATACAGACATCGCTTTTAACCTTATGCCCGAACTTTTTACATTGACGGAGCTTCAACAAGTATATGAAATTATCCTTGATACCGAGCTTTTAAAGGCTAATTTCCGAAGAAAGATTTCAGACATGGTTATTGAAACCAATGAATATACAAAAGATGCAGGTCACAGACCTTCAAAATTGTTTAGATTTGATCCAAACTGGCAGAATGTTTTAGAGGCGTAAAAAATGTGAAAGGGGAAGATTGATATGAAAAATATTAACAGGGATGAATTTATTAAAAGAAGTGAACAGACTATAAAAGAAATGCTTGACATGCTGGAAGGATTAGACGGCATTAAGCTAAAAGCTTTAAAGGGAGAGCAGACAGCTCTATTTATAGTAGATATGATAAATGGTTTTGCAAGGGAAGGTGCTTTAAAAAGCCAAAGGGTAGAGAATTTAATACCGGAAATAGTTAAACTATCAAAGAAGTGTGATGAATTGGGAATACAAAAACTAGCATTTGCAGATTGCCACACCGATGTATCACCGGAATTCGATGCGTATCCCAAACACTGTATGGAGGGAACAACTGAGGCAGAAGTTGTTGATGAAATTAAAGAGGTTGGAGATTTTAAACTTATTAAAAAGAATTCAACCAACGGTTTTCATGAAGAAGAGTTTAAAAAATGGCTTAATGAAAATCCGGTGATAACAAATTTTGTCATCACCGGTGATTGTACGGATATATGCGTTCAGCAGTTTGCAATAACACTAAAGACCTGGTTTAATATGCAAAACAAGAACTATAGGGTAATTGTTCCGATAAATGCAGTTGATACCTATGATTTAGGAGCTCATAACGGTGATTTGTTAAACGTTATGGCGTTTTATAATATGATAATTAATGGAGTAGAAGTAGTTAGGGATATTGAAGTTTAATGTTCAAAAAAGTATACAGGGGGTCTTTGAAATGGAAAAGATAAATTTGACTATGTTGGCTGATTTTTATGAATTGACTATGGCTAACGGTTATTTCAGAAACGATTTTAAAGATAAAGTTGCTTACTTTGATATGTTTTTCAGGAAAGTTCCTGATGGGGGAGGCTTTGCCATAATGGCAGGTGTCGAACAGCTTATTGAATACCTGAAAAACCTTAGGTTTAGTGAGATGGATATAGAGTATTTGAGAAGTAAGAAGATATTTTGTGAAGAGTTTTTGGAATATCTTAAAAACTTTAAATTTAGTTGCGATGTATGGGCTATACCCGAAGGAACTCCAATATTTCCAAACGAACCGGTGGTAACAGTCAGGGGGCCTGTTATAGAAGCACAGTTTATTGAGACTATGATACTCCTTACCATTAATCACCAGAGCCTTATAGCAACAAAAGCCAACCGTATTGTTAGAGCAGCTCAGGGGCGTAGTGTGATGGAGTTTGGTTCTAGGAGAGCCCAAGGTTATGATGGTGCAATTTATGGAGCAAGGGCGGCATACATCGGAGGATGTGTGGGGACAGCGTGTACTATTGCAGAGAGGGATTTTGATATTCCGGCATTAGGTACTATGGCTCACAGTTGGATTCAAATGTTTCCTACAGAGCTAGAAGCATTTGAAGCATATGCAAAAGCATATCCTGATAATTGTACATTGCTTGTTGATACCTACAATGTACTTAAATCGGGGGTACCTAATGCAATAAAAGTTTTTAATGAAGTATTGGTTCCGAAAGGGTTTAGACCAAAGGGAATAAGGATAGACTCCGGAGATATTACATATCTGTCAAAGGAAGCTAGAAAAATGTTGGATGAAGCTGGGTTTACCGATTGTGGAATTGTTACCTCCAATTCTCTAGACGAATATATTATCCGTGACATACTCACTCAAGGTGCAAAAGTGGATTCGTTTGGTGTGGGTGAGAGGCTTATAACTTCTAAATCCGAGCCTGTATTTGGAGGAGTATATAAGCTTGTAGCTCTTGAAGAAAACAAAAATATTATTCCTAAAATAAAGCTCAGTGAAAATGTTATAAAAATAACCAACCCTGGTTTTAAAGAACTTTGGAGACTTTTTGACAAAAAGACAGGAAAAGCTATTGCAGATGTCTTAACTACTCGTGGTGAAGTTATTGATGACAGCAAACCTTATGAGATATTTGACCCTGAGCACACCTGGAAGAGAAAAATAATAACCGATTTTTATGCAAAAAGGCTACAAGAGAAGATTTTCGATAAAGGCACATGCGTGTATGAGAGCCCAAAACTGAAGGAAGTTAAGGAATATTGCCTAGAGCAGATAAATAATTTGTGGGATGAAGTTAAAAGATTTGAAAACCCACACGTTTACTATGTTGATTTGTCTACAGCTTTATGGGAGATGAAGCAGCAATTGCTAAGGGAGTACTCAGTAAATTAGATCATATTAGAAATGCCCTAATATAATGTTTAAGCGTAAAAAATATGGGTAAGTTAAATAAGCAATTCAGTTTTATATAAAAATGAATATTATAAAGTCAAGACTTTCATAGCAAGGATATTTTTTTGCGCTTCTATTATGGCTGTATATGAGTTAATGCTAAGTGTTATGAGTTAATTAAAATTAGTATGTGTTACTCTGGCGAATTATAAATTTGCAGGGAAAACATAAAACACTTGTTGAAATTTAAAAGATTTTGTGGTAGCATGATAGTTAGTGAAAAAATTAACTAATTCACAATTTACTCCAGTACATTACCGAATATAAACATTTCGGTTATTCTAATTCTGATATTGCAATTTAGCAATAGAATACTAACACTATTTGAAGGGAGAATTTTAATGAGCACAAACAATCAAAAATTATTAGCTTGGGTAAAAGAAATGGCTGAAATGTGTCAGCCTGACCAGATTTCCTGGTGTGATGGTTCTGAAGAAGAAAACCAACGAATTCTGAAAGAAATGGTAAAATCAGGGATAGCTACCGCACTTAATCCTGAAAAACGTCCGGGGAGTTATCTTTTCCGCAGTGATGCATCTGATGTAGCACGTGTAGAAGGCAGGACTTATATTGCTTCTAAAAAGCAAGAAGATGCAGGTCCTACAAACAATTGGGTTGATCCTAATGAATTAAAAGCTACAATGAGAGAGCTTTACAAGGGTTGTATGAAAGGAAGAACAATGTATGTTATACCTTTCTCAATGGGACCTATAGGTTCACCAATATCAAAGATAGGCGTTGAATTAACTGATAGCCCTTACGTTGTAGTTAACATGCGTATAATGACTCGTATGGGCAGTAAGGTTTTAGAAACATTAGGCGATAATGGAGAATTTGTACCTTGCTTACACTCAGTAGGTGCTCCTCTAGCTGAAGGTGAAAAAGATGTGCCATGGCCTTGTGCACCAATTGAAAAGAAATACATCAGCCATTTCCCAGAAGAAAGAACTATCTGGTCTTATGGTTCAGGCTACGGTGGAAATGCTCTTTTAGGTAAAAAGTGTTTTGCACTTCGTATAGCTTCCGCTATAGCTCGTGAAGAAGGCTGGCTTGCTGAACATATGCTTATACTTCGTATTACAGATCCAAAAGGTAATGTAAAATATATCGCTGGTGCTTTCCCAAGTGCATGCGGAAAGACAAACCTTGCAATGCTTGTACCAACTATTCCTGGATGGAAAGTTGAAACAATAGGTGACGATATAGCTTGGATGAAATATGGTAAAGATGGACGCTTGTATGCTATAAATCCTGAAGCAGGATTCTTTGGTGTTGCTCCTGGTACTTCCATGGATTCAAATCCAAGTGCTATGAAAAGTATAGATAAGAATACAATATTCACAAATGTTGCTTTAACAGACGATGGTGATGTTTGGTGGGAAGGTATCGGTCACGATGCTCCTTCACATCTTGTTGACTGGAAAGGTAAGGATTGGGCACCAGGTGCTGAAACACCTGCAGCTCATCCAAACGCTCGTTTTACAGCACCTGCAGGTCAGTGCCCTGTAATTGCACCTGAGTGGGAAGATCCTAAAGGAGTGCCTATTTCAGCATTTCTTGTAGGTGGACGCCGTCCAAGCACTATTCCATTGGTTCATGAGAGCTTTGATTGGGAGCATGGTGTATTTATGGGTTCAATCATGGGTTCCGAAATAACTGCTGCTGCTATTTCGGATAATATTGGTCAAGTACGTCGTGACCCATTTGCTATGTTGCCATTTATAGGATACCATGTTGGTGATTACTTAAAGCATTGGTTAGAAGTTGGAGCAAAATCCGAAGAGAGCAAATTGCCTAAAATATTCTATGTAAACTGGTTCCGTAAAGATAATGACGGTAAATGGTTATGGCCTGGATATGGCGACAACAGCCGTGTTCTTAAGTGGATCTGTGAAAGAGTATCTGGAGAAGGCAAAGCTGTTAAGACTCCTATCGGTTACATGCCTACAGCGGATGCTATTGATACAGAAGGACTTGATGTTAATGCTAATGATATGGCTGAACTTCTCAAAGTTAATAAAGATGAGTGGTTGAAGGAAGTTGAGTCAATCAGAAAACATTATGCTAATTATGGAGAAAAGCTTCCTAAAGAATTGATAGCACAGTTGGATGCTTTAGAAAAACGTTTGAAAGATTAATTAGTTATTTAATATGAACCGGTTGACAATTCGAGTTTAAAGACTTGAATTGTCGACCGGTTATTTATTTGTCTTGTTAAAGGGAGTAAAAGAGTAGCGAAATTTATAAAAAGAATATAATTATGAACAAAAGTATTTAAGTGTAATAAGGCATATCCCTAAAGTCCAAAGGTAAAAGACAAAAACTGAAAATGTCGGAAGTAGTGAAAATATGATTGTTCCTAGGATTATGGCAGTTAGTCCGGGAATTGTAAGTTGATTGTAATTATCAAACTCATAAAGATCGGAATTTGATACAAAGTGTTCAATAGGTAAATTATCTATAAACCTACTATTACTGGTTTCAGTAATAGTAGGTTTATAGACATCTTTTTTGGTAGATACAATGTACATAATAGAGCTTTCGGCTAAGGTGGTTTCATGAGGTGTGAATTTGTTTGGACAAATATCTGAATTTGCGTCAATATAACAACAAAATCCATGTTTATCATAGATTTTTAGCCATAATTTGCCTCTGTTTAGTAGTTTTGATATCAAATAAACTTTATCACAACGTTTTAAACATATTTTGATTTCAGAACTGATATCCGGTTTTTCGTAACAGAACAAATTGTTTTCCATTACAAAGCAGTAATTATTAAGGTCTACAAGTTTGGTTTTACTGTTGATAAAGCCAATGAAAAAATTGTTTTCAAGTACTTCAATCCATTGTTGGTCAGCATCCCAGGAGGAATAACCGAGTTCAATTATTCCTCCATCTCTTATTTTCTTTATGGTACTATGACAAAATCCTTTTCCGCTGTATATATAGCTGCCACCAATGACCATTTTTTTCATTGTATACAATACCTCACAATATTTGTAATTACCATTTCAAAAAAATTGATGATCTTTATTACCTAGATATTGATAGGTTGTTTTTTGAAATAGCCTTATTAGGCACTGTATAAGTTGAATAGTCCTCTAAGGTCTGGAAGTGTACATGAGTCAAGCATGTACGCAGGAACGTTTGAACCCGCCTTCCTATTTTTATTTAAAGAATAGATTATGTTATCGACAGTTGTTATGCCAACTCCATGGCCATAATAATGACTATTTCCTAAATCGATTGCATTTTCACCTTGCCACTCAGGGGTTAAAGGATTTACATCAGGATTTTTAATATATCTGCAATCTCCAGGAAAGAAATCAGGTGGATTTCTGTAAGTATTTACTTTAAGCTTTCCGTCAAGGTTTTGCCAGTCCATTAAATAAATATCGGTGAACAAACTATTGAAAAGGTCATCACCGAAAGTGCCTAGTACAGCTTTATAGTAAACTATTACAATTGCAGTTGCACATTCGGTACCATAAAGCCAACCATGTGCATAGATATCATTAATGGCACTAGATGGAGCTACGATGTTTTTTAGCAAAAAACCACCCTCACGTGTTCGTTTCCAATAATATTCATTACATTCCGATTCTTTAAAAGTTCTAAAGCGCATTCGGCTTCTAAATAACATTTTAGAGCTTTGTATAATGTTTTTTCTCGTTTCAAGCACAAAAAGAAGTTCTTCTTTTGACGAGTATTTGTAATTGTAAGTACTTTTGTGCATTGTGTTAAGGATTTTTAACTTGATTTCGTCGTTATTAATGCTAGGTGTAATAACATCTACATCTGTATTATTGCCGGATATCATTAGCATGGCTTACCTCCTAACTTTGCAACTGAAATTCTTAGCTGTTCACTTATAGGGTAATTAATCCAGTTGTTCCACCAATAGATATTTTGATTGCGTAATATAAAGGAGTAGTTTGAAAGCAGAATCTGGCTGTTGACATCTAGAGTATCAAATATATATTTTAACCTCATTTCGTCTTGAGTCAGAATGCTTTCAAGGTTACCATCATTGGGAACCTTCTTGAAGAGATACTTTGCACTTAGTGAAACTACAAACGGAGAAGGTTCAGGCATTTGTTGAAAACACTCTCCGGTGTAATATATAAATGGATGATTGTCTCTAAACCAATAAGATATATTATTGTAAAGAATATCATTTGATAAATTACTGTTTTTCACGACAGGAACAAATTTTAGAAGCTTTTTAGATACTTCAACATCCTTTTCATCTGTGGAATTCAAGCCTTCTGCCAGCATTAGTATGCAGCTTGGATCACGGCATTCAAAAAAGGCCCAGGCCATATCATGGATAAAAAGGCCCTGTTTATAACGGTTATAAATAATTTCTTTAACGGCATGGAGTATTGAATTATCTCTATATTCCTTTACTAGAATTATTGCACAGGAATCTAGAATTTCTATGTATTCACCTCTTGATAGATCATCATCTTTATTTGTCTCAAGCATCCATTTAAGTATTTCAGGAGTATTGATATCAGTCCTTTGTGATATATGGTTAAAGTGAGAAAAGTTTTTGGATCGAATACTATCTGTTATCGCTAAAGCAGCCTTGTTTTTTTTATTTAGGTGTCTTATAAAAGACGGTCTATTTATTTGAGGTGACAAAATAAATAATGACGGAAACCTAAGGTTCTCTTGGTTTATTAGTTTAACAGCTGTTGAAGTATTTCGTAGCATTATTTTATGGAAGTAATCGGAAAGCTCGTTAGTACCCCTACTAAGACGTATACTATCTAATGTGCTTAATGAATTATTAGTTGACATATATAATAACCTCCAAAAGATTGCATTTACATAGGGTAAATAGTCTTTTCTTTAATATATGCCGAAGAACTCTAAAGTTGACCAATTTTTTGCGGTGAGTATGAATTGACAGGAAGATAAGTATATGCTACGTTTATATAGTAATTAAAACCAAGAAGGTTTTAGCTTTTAGGTGATTCCCAAAAAAAACTGGTCAATTGGTATTTCAAAAAAACTGATTTTATTGGGTTTGAACTATAAATTTTGACTAATGTATTTTTTTTTGAAATACCTTAATATGATAATTATTATAAATTAAGCCACGAAGGTTGCTGTATGAAACAGCTCTTTTTGTGGTTTTTATTATTACAAAGTTTAAAGGAGAATAAAATGAATAGAGAATTGTGGGAAAAATCCGTGGAATTTCACGGACATGAATGTCCAGGTCTTGCTATAGGATTTAAAGCGTGTCAGGCGGCTATAGAAAAGATGAACTTAGCTTTCTCGAAGGATGAGGAAATAGTGTGTGTTACAGAAAACGATGCTTGTGGTGTTGATGCTGTGCAGGTTGTAACCGGATGTACTTTTGGAAAGGGTAATCTTATTTATAGAGATACAGGAAAAATGGCTTTTAGTTTTTTTAGTAGGAAAAAAGATGAGAGCATAAGGGTCGTTTTGAAGCCTTTTAAAGGGGATATGGATCGTAAGCAACGGCAGGAATATATATTGAATTCGTCAGTGAATGAAATCTTCAATTTTAGCAAACCTACTTTTGTACTGCCTGAAAAAGCAAGAATGTTTAATACCATTGTATGTGAAGAGTGTGGAGAGGGTGCGCCGGAGCACAAAATAAGAATATGTTCGGGTAAAAAGGTTTGCCTTGATTGCTTTAAAGACTACTCTAGAGGTTGGTAATATATTATTAGCAATTCTTTGTGGGTAATATAAAAGGAGCGGTAGTATTTGAATAAGAAATTAGCTCAGAAAGCTGATACAAGTTATAATCTTATGTACCAGCGATATATATCAAAAAAGAAATATGTGATGGTTTTGCTTTTTATACTTTTGCTTTTAGCTTCGATATTTGCAATAAATGCAGGTTCAGCAGATTTAAATATGTACTATATAATTAAAACGCTGCTAGGAAAAGGGACGGAAGTATCAGAAGTTGTAATATGGAGAATACGTTTACCTAGAGTGGTGGCAGCAATTATAGCTGGCGCAGGGCTTTCGGTGGCAGGGTGTGTTATGCAGAATAATTTGAGAAATCCCTTAGCATCGCCGTCTACCCTTGGTATATCAAATGCGGCAGCTTTTGGTGCAAATTTTGCGATAATAATATTTGGTGCAGGAAGTGTTCAGAGCATGGGAAGTGACGCGGTTGTTATAAATAATCCTTATGCTGTGACAATTTCTGCTTTGGTTTGGGCAATAGCAGCAACCTTAATCATACTTTTGTTGGCTAGACTGAGAGGGTTTTCGGCTGAGTCCATGGTACTTGCTGGTGTAGCATTAAGTTCGCTTTTTTCAGCAGGAACTATGTTGATTCAATATTTTGCTCAGGATGTTCAAATCGCTGCAGCTGTTTTTTGGACGTTTGGAGATCTTGGAAGAATTGCATGGAATGAAGTAATTATTTTAGCAATACTTATTGTTTTGGCATTTATTTATTTTTTGTTCCGGAGATGGGATTATAATGCACTTGATAACGGAGAAGATACTGCTAAAAGTTTGGGGGTAAATGTAGAAAAAATACGTATGAGAGGAATGTTTGTTGCATCACTTATTACTGCAGTAGCAGTTTCATTTCTTGGAATTATTGGTTTTATAGGATTGGTGGGACCTCAGATAATGAGACGGACAATTGGGGGAGATCACCGCTATCTGATTCCTGCATCGGCACTGACAGGATCGCTTTTGCTTTTGATATCAGATACATTGGCAAGAACTATAGTGTCACCGGTTGTACTTCCTGTAGGGGCAATAACGTCTTTTTTTGGTGCACCGTTGTTTTTGTATTTATTGATTAGGGGGTGCAGGAATAAATGATTTTGTCAGTTCAAGGGTTGTCGTTTAGTTATCCTGCCCGTTCGGTTATTAAAAATATAGAGTTTTCTATTTCAAAAGGTGATTTTCTTGCGGTTCTTGGCATTAATGGAGCTGGTAAATCCACTTTGCTAAAGTGTATTAACAGGGTTTTAAAGCCTCATGCAGGTAATGTTTATATAAATGATGAGGATTCTTTTAAGTTAAATGGCAGACAGTTGGCTCAAAAAATCGGTTATGTTGCCCAGAGGAATGAATGTATAAGGACTAAAGTTTTCGATGCAGTTTTGCTTGGTAGAAGACCTTATATACAGTGGGAAGTATCTAAAAAGGATTTGGATATTGCGCAGGAAGCGCTTGAAATGCTTGATTTACAAGAATATGCATTAAGATATTTAGATGAATTAAGCGGAGGAGAACAGCAAAAAGTTGTAATTGCTAGAGCATTAGCTCAAAAAACTCAGATACTTCTATTGGATGAACCTACAAGTAGTTTGGATTTAAAAAACCAGTTTGAAGTTGCACAAATAATTAAGAAGGTTGCAAAAGAACAACAAATAGCTGCGATAGTTTCAATGCATGATTTGAATTTAGCAATACGTTTTGCTGATAAGTTTTTGCTTTTGAAGGATGGAGAAGTGTTTGCAGCAGGTGGTATTGAAGTAATTACACCTGAAAACATAGAAAGCATTTATTCGGTAAAGGTTAGAATTGAAAAATTTGGGGGTATTCCGGTTGTAATACCCATTGGGTTTTAATATAACTAATAGCCGCTTAGAGAAAAAAGTTTGCAAAAAAATGAAATTATTCGGAGTAATTATATAGAGGAGCTGGAATTATGTTTTGTAAAAAAGGAAGAATATTTTTTATAACAATAGTATTTATATTTATTGCATTACTTTTCGGAGGATGTGCATCAAATATGTCAGACTATAAATTAACGCAAAATAAAATCACTGTGACCGATGTATTAGGAAGAACGGTTGAAGTTGATAAAGAAGCAAAACGTATTATAGCCATAGGGCCAGGTGCTTTAAGGTTATGCTGCTATTTTAATAACATAACCATTATAGCAGGAGTAGAACAAATAGAGAGGGATGTTTCTATAGGTAAGTCTTACTTGATGGCATATCCTGAACTTGCAAATTTACCAATTGTAGGACAAGGGGGACCAAATAATTCACCTGATGCTGAAAAAATACTTACAGTTGCCCCAGATGTTATCTTTAGTACATATACATCGGACAAAGCAACAGCAGATAACCTTCAATCAAAAGTTGGAATTCCAGTTGTTGCAATTGGCTATGGGGATACGGCAACTTTTGATCCTAAGGTATATACTTCACTAAAGCTGATTGGAAACACTACGGGAATGGAACAAAAAGCTACAGAAATAATTGAATATATGGAGAGTTGTAAAAACGATCTGTATATGAGGACAAAAGATATTTCCGAGGATAAAAAGCCGAGTGTATACGTGGGAGGCCTTGGAATGAAGGGGACACACGGAATAGAGAGTACACAAGCGAAATACTCTTTGTTTAGTGCAGTACAAGCAAAAAATGTTGTGGATGAAACGGGGAGAACAGGGACTTTCATGATTGATAAGGAAAAGCTGATTGAGTGGAATCCAGACAAAATATTTATCGATTTAAGTGGATTTAAGTTAATTCAACAGGATTATAATAAGAACCCCGGATACTATAATACGCTTTCAGCCTATAAGAGGGGTGAAGTATATTCGTTATTACCCTATAATTTTTATTCCACAAATATTGATACAGCAATAGCAGATGCCTATTATATAG
>CAYXPB010000145.1:0-8372 GCA_964466645.1 uncultured Acetivibrio sp.
ACCTTTCTTAATTTAACAACTCTATTTTAAAAGGAAGTATTTTCTCACCAAAAAGGTGAGAAAATACTTCTCATATTTATTATTGCCATGAATTTCCCCATATCCACTGGCCGAATTGTTGCATATTATATTCCCAAATACTCACTGTTTCATCAAGGACTTCGTCATAAGTATATTCTGCAAAAGGCCGTGCTAGAGACGTATGCATCCATCTTTGATTAGTGTAATTCTCCCCATCAAAGTCCCAACATAATGATATTCTTCCTGTACCATTCTCAGAAAATACAGCCACATCACAATAGTTTACAGTATAGTCATAGACATAGCCTTGCCTTAAAGCATAGTACTTATATTCTTGGTGCTGATAATAGTCACAAGCTTCGCTTAATATGTAAACTCCATTAACAACTTGAATAACACCTGTAAATATGCCAAGTGCATTTCCAAAAGTAATTTTTGCTATTCCTGCAACTACAGCTAACGAAGAAAGTGCACTGAATGATTTGATTGTTTTTGAAGTTTCAACATAAGAATGCATAGAATCTTTTACTTTCATAGAAAGATATCTGTTACAATAATAAGAATATCTTGAAGCAGTTCTAACTGTTCTATATGTATACTCCGGATACACATCTGTTACTCTTCCAGCAGGATATACTTTTGTATTACTCCTTAATATACCTATACCTTCAGATATTTCATATGAACCGTTATCTTTTTTTGACACTTTATACTTTCCAATCTTTTCTGGCATTTTAAAATTCTTATTTTTAATAGAATTCTCAACTACTTCATCTATAGCTTTTAAATCTTCCTCTGATATTTTTTCTTCCCTAGTTACCTTTGCACGTTCTTCTTCCATATCATAATTTTCTATTAACTTACCATTTAAATACAACTTTGCTTTACCTGTTTTTAGATTTTCAACATATTCTAATACTGTACCATCTGAAGATTTTGATGTTATTGTCCTAATATTTTTTTCTGTCTTGTCTATTGTTTCTATACCTTTATACTTGGTTATTTCTTTATTTCCTTCTTTTGTTATTTTAAGTCCTTCTATTTCCATAGTACTATCAATTTCATTAGAAAGTGCAAATGCACTAATAGAAGAAGATACCATCATTGCTACAATTAATAAACAGGTCATTAGTATTTTAGAAATTTTACTCATTTTTTGGTACCTCCATTTAATTTTTTATTTCAATAAAAACATGTTTAGTAAATTCTTTTCATTTATCAAAGAATTTACTTGCTATAAAATAAATTTTTTATAGCTAGTTATATCACACTTTAACATGATATAATAAAATTACATTAGTGGTTGTATAAGCGGTGTAGATTTTTAGTTTTGCAGGCTAACATCGATTCGCTTTACATCCACTTTTTCACAAACAGGTGGCTCACGTATCATATTTCTCACCCCTCTCTTATGATTGGTATATTTCTTTGTAAATAGTAGAATTTATCTACCAAATTCAAATCATTTTTCCACATATATGAGAAGCTGCAAAAGATGTACCATTAACATTTATATTTAAACCGTCTTTATAAGTTATAATTTTAGTTAAATATAACATATTGTGTTATTATATACAAAACATATAATTACTCGATATATATACATTGGTATTGTTTTGTGCTTTCATATATTTGCTATCAAAATAAAGGTAAAAGTGCACTGATGCTTTTTGATAGACATCCAGAATATCGACAAAAATCGGGAAATAGACATTTTTGGCAAGAGGGTATTACGTTGCAACAGTGGGTAATGTAAATGAAGAAACTTTTTTTAAAATATATTAAAGAACAAGAAGAAAACGACAAATTAGAAAGATAGGAAGTAATAGTGTGACCATCCTTGACAGTGTCTTTCTTTTCTTTATCAGCACTGTCTTTCTTTTCTTGGACATCAGGTTTTTGAACTTTCTCCTGAGCCTTCTCACTTTTTGGCTCTATACCAACAAGTTTTCTCTCCCTTATAAACGGCTTTACCAACAAATCTGCTAAAGCTGCACTTGTGCCTGCTATCTTATTCATTACAGGTTCTAGCTTTTCAAAAGTTATATTGAGCCTTCTCAGGGCAATATCCAGCATAAGGAGAATTATTATCAAAATAAGCAAAATATTAGTCATATCGTTTATACCAACGGTTTGCTTAAGCTCTCCTTTAAACACCTCATCCCCATTATTCAAAACCCTTCCGCCACCCTCTATTGCAAGTCTTTCCAATAAATCATCTTCACTTTTAGCGATTTTAGCATATTCCGGAGAGTAGGGAATTATAATACCGGAGCTTATATTCTTAACCGTTTCGCCATTGCTGTTTATGCTTACATTTGCTATATATACACCCGTTTCATCTCCTGCGAAACTGCCGTTGTACACTCCGGGCGATAAAGGTTCAAGTCAATTTGAGACTGCGATTCCATCAAAACTCAACATAAAAGTCGGTAAGGCTGTAATTGAAATTGAATCCCCACAATGGTCAAGAAATTTCTTTATTCCCAGCAAAAAACTTCTTTTTAAAAAGGTGTTATCATATATTAATTTAGTTACTTTTTCAAATATCTCTTACTGGTTTAAATATTTCTTAATTATCTCTTTTTTAATTTCATACATAGCTTCAAGACATTCTTTTGAAGTGCAAAAGAACTCATATTCTAATAAATCTTCAAGATAATATTTAGCAGCGACATCACTTATTATATAATCATTTTCCACTGAATTTAGTTTAATATAGTTAAATAAGGTGGGATGTAAATTAAAAAGACTATTCTTATCAACATACTTATCAAAAAGAATTCTATCAAAAAACACCAGATATTCATTATCTGGCTGCATAATGTTTCTCACATCCACATAATAAAGATTATTACCTCTTGCTTTTCCATTTATTTCTCCAATATGATAATAGGAGTAACCACCAGTATCAGCAAGCCTAGTTGTGATTCCTTCTAAGCTTTTATCACCTTTAATAATTCTATCTATTACAACTTCTTGCCATAAATTACAATAATATTGTTCAATATTTCCTGTAGGCTTTACAATTGCAATTATTTCAGCATTTTGCAAATCATCTACATATTCAGTTTTGTACTTTACAAAGCCAGCAGTATCGGTCTTATTAAAAATAGTATCAAATTGAAACTCTTTTCTATTATATTCAGCAATATTATTTATATCTAAAATACCACAATCAACAAAATTATTTGACTTTACAACCTGACCAAATGCAAAAACAATTAACGTTACTAATGTGAAAGCTATTGCATTTTTTTTAAACATAATTCTAAATATACCCCCTCAAAAATTTATATACTCACCGCTAATCTTTCCTTCAGACATAACTATCACTTTATCGCACAAGAGCTTAAGGTCTTCCTCGTTGTGACTTGCAATCAGAACCAACGCTCCTCTTGCAAATTCTTCTTTTACAATTTGCCTTAACAATTCAATTCCTTTTTCATCTAAGGCATTTGTAGGTTCATCCAATAATAAAAAATCAGGTTTTTCCATAATAGCTTGAGCGATAACAATTTTTTGCTTCATTCCCAATGAATATTTTTTTAATATTTTCTTGTCATAAGGGTCAAGTCCTACCCTTTCAATTGCTCTTCTGATACCCTCCTCTGATACTTGTCCTTTAATACTTGCCAAGTACTTCAAATTATCGAATCCTGTTAAATCTGGATATAACCCTGCATTTTCTATAACAATCCCTATATTACCAGGAGACTCTATTTCTTTATGAAGCACTTTTCCATTAATAAGAACTGAACCTCCTGTTGGATAAACCAATCCACTAATCAGTCTAAGCAGCATACTTTTACCGGAACCATTCCTGCCTTTCAATCCATATACTTTATCGCTCTCAAACTTTATATCTATATTATCTAGTACAACATTCTTTTTGATAACTTTTGAAACACCCTTTAATTCAATTGTATTCATAAATTCCTCCTAACTATTTTCTACCGTAGTTATTGATACATCTATTTTATTTACCAGCTTAACACTCATACAAATAAATAAAGCGACTACTAATGAATAATAAATGAATCCCAAAACAACAACAACTTTATTCTCTATTAAATATAAAAACATAATTGATGCAGGATTTATGAGTGAAACATAAGTATACTTCCCTATTAAGGGGATTTTTTCAAAGTTTATACTTGCCGCAATTAAAAATACTAAAGTTGCATAGCCAAAAATAAATCCTATGTGAGAACCATAGAATATTGAAAGCATATTAATTAATAGGGTAGACATAATAATAAGTACAGAAGAGGAAAACCACAAAAAGAAAACAGTATATATAATATCTATTTCTAAAGGTTTACCAACAAAAATTCTACATATTGTAAGAAGTGTGCCTACAAATAAAAATGAGTACAACATGCTAAACTTAATTATATCCATTGATTTACGATAAAACCAAACCCTTCTCGATTTAAGTCTTGTAAAAATATATGCTCCATTAGAAATAAAATCTTTATAAATATAAGTGCCAAAGCAAATATGGAATATTACTATGAAGTAAATACTATTTACTGCAAGAATCAAAGTTTTCTCTTCATAAATGCTTTTGACATCAAAAATTCTAGATACAAGCATTTGTTTAAGAGTATAAGAAGCTTTTCCATGACTTAAAAACAAATCATAGTTAAAAACTAATACTACTGGTATTATAATAAATAATGCTAATAACAATCTTTTTTTATACATTCTCACAATGACTCCCTCTCTTATAGATATTCGCTGTTATACTCAATCTTTATGCTATAAATAGAATAAGCCATAATACTTATGCACAAAAGCAAAAACAATATAATATTCCTGCCATTACTAAGTCCAACCATTACAAACTCTAGCAAATCCCCATAATATAAAAAAGCTTCTCCAGTAAGTCTTGTTATCAGAAACAAAGCATAAACCGGTACAAAAACAAGAACCTTTAGCTTCTTTATTTTTAACGAACAAGCAAATGCAAAAAAACCTAAAACGCCTGAAAAAAGAGACATTAAAAAAGAATATAATAAATTATATAGTGTCTGATTCTTTATATATAATGGAAAAAGAAACATCGTACTTGCATTAATTTCCGCATCATTTACCATTGTGCCACAAAACTCACGACTAAATAAAACACCATTAAAGGTATTCCCATTTTCAACATATGTAAAAGAATTTAGCAATATGTTAATTATAAAAGGAATAAAAACTATTAAAAACGATCCCAAAAAGCTTACAATTGCTTTAGACAATACAAAGTTTTTTTTCCCAATACGGGAGTAATAATAGAGATTTACTTCTAAAGATGTATCATCAAAATGTGAAAATGAAAAGGGCAATATTATAGCAAATGGATATAAACTCTTAAAGTAACTATAAAACGGCGTATTTTCATTTCCGATAAAAAGAGAAGCCGCATTCCGTATACTGGCAACATCATAACCGCTATAAATATATAATGAATATAAATAGCTAATTATACAATAGGACAAGAAAAGAAACATTCCAAACCAAAAATTCCGTTTATTAACCATTAGAGCAAACTGGGTTTTAACTGATCTAAATAGCAATTGCGTCCCCTCCTGATTTTCTAAAAAGGCAAATAGTATTCTACTATTTGCCTTCATAAAACATGAACAATTATGTTTCTGCATAGCCATAAAAAACTACCAATTATGCATCTACTAAGTCGGCAAAAACTACCAAATTCAATTATTAATCTACTACTAGCTTACCATCAATTCTACAATCAAGTGCCGGATCATTTCCCATTGCAACGAATGTTATCAATTTGCCTTTTGCTCTATAAACTTGTTTTAATTGAGCCACACAATCCGTACCTTTATTCGCAACATATGAGTTACTTGTTGTACAAATATCCACGCCGTGCTTAAACTGTGCTACAATCTTCTTATAATCACTTGAAGACCCATCACCCTTGTAAATATTAGTAATTCTTACATATACCTCAGAGTAGTCCGTCGCTTTAACACAATCAGTTACATAAGTCCATTCATTACTATCGACAAACTTACTATTAAAAGCACTTTGTGCAGCAAATACTGTCGTAGTTGATATCATAATACCCACTAAAGCTACCGAAGCAATTTTTGACATAAATTTCTTCATAAACATACAACCTCCAAATTACATAATATTTAGCAAGTCGAACGCCTGTAAATAATATACTATTAAATATAAATTATGTCAACAACCAATTTTATTTTACAAATATTCGCATGTTTTACTTCTCATAAAAACTAAATTATCTTTTTCTGTTACGCTGCTTCGCTAAAACCTTAGAAAGATCCGAGCCATTTTCATCCTTCTTAGGACCACCCTTGACAGTATCTTTCTTTACTTTATCAGCACTGTCTTTCTTTACTTGGACATCAGGTTTTTGAACTTTTTCCTCAACCTTCTCACCTTTTAGCTCTGCACCAGCAAGCTTTCTCTCCCTTTTAAACGGCTTCACCAACAAACCTGCTAAAGCTGCACTTGTGCCAGAAATCTTATTCATCACAGGTTCTAGCTTCTCAAAAGGTATATTGAGCCTTCTCAGTGAAATATCCAGCATAAGGAGAATTATTATCAAAATAAGCAGAATATTAGTCATATCGTTTATACCAACGGTTTGCTTAAGCTCCCCTTTAAATACTTCATCACCATTGTTCAAAACCCTGCCGCCACCCTCTATTGCAAGCCTTTCCAATACATTATCTTCACTCTTGGCGATTTTATCATACTCCGGAGAGTAGGGAATTATAATACCAGAGCTTATACTCTTAATCGTTTCGCCATTGCTGTTTATGCTTACATTTGCAATATATACGCCCGTTTCATCTCCCGTGAAATTGCCGTTGTAGACTCCGGGTGATAACGGTTCAAGGATTATCTTCTCCTCTTTACCCTCAGGGCTTACCACTGTAGCCTCAACCGTTTCGTTTTCAAGTCTCTCATCGGGGGGTAAAGTCATTTCTAAATTACCTTTGCCGTTTATAACTCCACCGGCAATGCTGTAGTCATCCTTAACCTTCTTTTGAAGAAGCCAAGAAATAAGATTCTTCCAAAATCGAGGTGACTGCTCCCACTGCATCCAGTTTGAAGTCCAGCTTCCTTTTGCATCCGAGGTCCATGATGCTGTTCTTCCAAGTCCATACTGCCAGGTAGCAAGCACAGGATCGTCTTGATCACTTGAAAATATTACTCTTGCTGTACTTTTTGCAGTTGTACCTACATAACCGTCTAAAGAAGGTATTGCATCTATTTCGCTAAGTATAGGAGAGTATGCTGTGAGTTTTGGTGTAAAAGTCCTGTTGTTTAAATACGACTTTCCTGCAAGAAAAGTCTCTTTTGCAAATATTTTAGGTATGTCGGTAAATTCATCGGTTGCATAAAACCTTCCACCTCCACCATAGGCCAAAGCTTTAAGGAGTAGCGTATCTGCTCCGCTTCCAACAGCAACTGTTGATAGAGTTATTCCAGCTTGGTGCATTTTATCCATCAACGCCTCATAACCAGTCTTTTCAGCTTGCCCATCCGTCAGAAGTATAATATGTTTTAATTTTGTATCGGTATCCTTCAGTGAAAGGTATGCTTCCTCAACCGCCGGCAATATGCTCGTTCCGCCACCGGCCCTTATTGTGCCTATATCATCTTGTATTGATTTAAGATTCTCAGCCTTTTTGGTCTTTACCACCCATTTAAAAGCGCCGTCAAAGCCAATAACACCTATCATGTCATTACCTTTGAGCACTTCGCTAGAACGTATGGCTGCTTCCTTTGCCAGTTCTATCTTAGAAACTCCATATTGACCCTCAGCCATACTTCCTGATTTATCTATTACTAATACCAAGCCTAAGTTAGGATCCTCTTCCTTTGTCTTAATATCCATATTTACAGGCAAGACCTTTTCAAGTACCGTCTTATAGTATCCTCCCGGCGCATAACTGTCATCTCCACCTGTTACCAAAAGGCCTTTTCCAAGGTGTCTTATAGACACTTCGAGGTTATCTAAAAATTTATCGCTAAGCCTTTCGGCAGATACATTAGATATAATAAATCCATCATATTTCTGAATTTGTTCCATATCCAAAGGCACACTATCTGGGCCTGTAATCTCAATATTTGCATCATTCTCCATTATACTTGCAAGCTCGGTACCGCCCTCACCCTTATCATGAATTACCAAAATACGAGCCTTATCTTCAATATAGCTGAAAGTGGACATTTTGTTGTTCTGGCTCAAGCTATCCTCACTAGCCTCAATTTCGGCGGAATAGGTCACAACCCCACCTTTTAAAGCTGTGTCTGAGAAAACAAAATTATTTTCACCTTGTTGAATATCTACACTT
>CAYXPB010000145.1:8382-12941 GCA_964466645.1 uncultured Acetivibrio sp.
TAGAGCTTCAATTTGCCTTGTGTCTTCACATTGCTGCTTATTTTTATTGATACTTCAAACTTATCATTAAGCCTTAATGTTTCGGGCACATCTATCTTTTTTATAAGAACTTCGTCTCCAACTTCGTTTTTTATAGGATAGACATCAAGGCTTATGCCCTGATTAGACAAGGCTTTAGTGGCTTTCTGTGCATCTCCTGCATTTTCCTCTCCATCACTTATCAGTACAATTCTTTTTCTATCTTCTGCCGGAATCAGTGATGCAGCATTCTTTAAAGCCTGTTCTATATCGGTAAACCTGCCGTTTATTTTTGTCTGAATTGAATTAAAATTTGCATTTTCCGAAGGTGCGACTTCCACCGCTGTATTAGTCCCAAAGTTAACTACTGCAACCTTGTCGGAATTCTTTTTACTCTTTATAGCCTCTTTAATAAAACCCTCTGCCGCCTCTTTTGAGTCTAAGGCACTGTCCGAACTATCCACCACAAAAACAGTTGTGGTGTTATCAGATACCTTCTTTAGCCCAAACCCTGCAATACCTAATACAAGCAATATGGCAACAGTAATCCTCAAAGCAATAATCATGCGCCTTCTCCCCACTGTCAGCCGGGCGAGGCGTTTAGCTCTGAAAAGTATAAATGCAATAAATATAGGTATTAATATTAAAAAAAGAGGATAATTAAATCTAAACACCATTTGTATAAACCCACCATTCTATTAGTAAAACTATTGCTATCAGCCACAATAATAACGGCTGAATATTCATCCCCGTATTTACAGGCTTTTGACTGCCTTCTTCCGGAGCCTTTGTATTGTCATTCTCCAAGTCTTCGCCTTGTAAAAGGTTAGATTCGCTCTGTGAAGGTACATTTACCGTAAAATAAAATTGCTGCTCACCTTCATCGCTTTTCTGTCTTAAAGTATACAAGCCAGGTTCATCAGTTTTGTCAAAGGCTTTTACCGGAAAGGGAGGTGCAATCTGTATCTTTTCTCCTGAAGGAGTTTCGATAAAAGCTTCCCTTGCCTTAGGATCTATGTTGAACTCGATTCCTTCACCGGAATAGACGTTTTGAGCATTATTTATTGATTCCGGCAGCAGCCAGTCTAAAGAATTTGCCATAATAATTGGAAATGCAGGCGTAAGGGGAATATCGGTATTATGGATATCAAAGCCGAATACCATTACCCTCCTGTTATTATATATTCCGCTAAAAGCAGCACAACCGCCATTGACCTCTAAAATTCCCCTACCCCAGGACGGTACCTTAAGAGTCTTTGTTTTACCAATAGAAAAATCAAAACCCTCTACATACCGGAATATGCTGCCATCCATTTCTGTAATCATAGGATACTCGACTGTCTCAATTATATCAAACATTTCGTTTTCATTAGGATTAAATACCATTATATTTCCGTCACCAGGTATTTTTTTAGGTAAAAATCCGTCAAAAATATACAGATCATAGCCTTTCCACTCATCACTACTTTCATATCCGGTCTTATATAATTCAATTCCATTGTACAAGCCGGCAACCTTTTCAACAAAAATATTGCTTTCTGAGACGAGTAAAGCCTTATTTTTCTTAGTATTATTAACTGCATTCCACGCTCTGTTATCCATTGCCAAAGAATCATTAATATCAATTCTTGTCTCTAAAAGAGATGCCTCAGGCAAAACTTCATTCCAATAGACATTTGCCGTTCCACCCATTTTTATATCCACATTTTTTGCGTCAAAAACGTTTTTATCCACATATAAACTCACAGGGATTGTAACATCTTTAGCACTGTAATTTGAAATTCTACTAAGCACGGTAATGCCTTTTTCTGTTTTTGTGTGAGACATCATAGTAACTGCATAATTGTCTCCGTTATTTGAAATCTTTGAAAATTCAACATTTGTGCCGGAAATGTTTCTTGCACTGTCCCCGAATACAACTACCCTTGATTCCGGGTTCTGCTTTACTATTGACGATATCAAACTCTCCGCATCCTCTGTGTTAGAAGCACTGTTTGATGCTTTAAGCTTATTTAGTTTATCAAGAAGTCGCGCTCTGTCACTACTTAAGTTATCTTCAATATTTACGCTCTTACCTATGCTTATAAGAGTGACTGCCGTCCCCGGTTTTAAATTGCTTATTAATTTATTGGCTCTGTTTTTTGCCTCTTCAAATCTGCTTTCTCCCACATCGGTTGCTTTCATACTCAAGGAGGTGTCTATAGCAACTATTACATGGGGAGTATCACTTCCAACGGCATTTAGAAAAGGTCTTGCCAGAGCAAAAACCAACAATAGTGCGGCAATTATCTGCAAAAGCATAAGAAGGTTCTTTTTTAACTTTTGCCAGGGTGCGTTTGCCTCTAAATCCTTTAGTACCTCTTCCCACAAAAAAAGGCTTGAAACGGTGTAATCTTTGTGCCTCTGCTTTAATAGGTAGAGTATAATAATCATTGGAATAGTGATGAGCCCAAAAAATGCCCATGGTGAATAAAAGGTCATGACCCGTTCACCACCATTCTAACCATCTTTTCAGGAGGTACAGAGCTCTCCATAAACATATAGTTTACTCCCCGTCCTTTGCATGTATCTTCTATATTGGTTATAAATCTCTTGTAAACCTTTTTGTAGGTCTTTACTAAAGCCGGTGAAGATGTCACATCTCTAAATTCACCCGACTCAATGTCAATAAGTCTTAAGCTCATGCCAATTTCCGGCTCAACTTCTTGGGGAGCTAGAATGTGGAAAATATAAACCTCTTGCTTCTTAAACTGAAGATAATTTATCATATCTAAAAGGTTACCCTTTGTAAAAAAGTCGGAAATCACTATTGAAATGCCTTTACCACTCTTTAAATTATATTTTGAAACAGTGTTGAATATATCGGTTGTCCCTTTGTATTCAAGGTTATCCATAAGATTTAGAATCTGACTGAAAGAGTTTTTTCCCCTTAAATCGGATTTAAATTTATCCACAACATCATTCATACAAACCAGTGAAACTCTGTCATAACTACAAAGGCTTATATAACTGAGAGCAGCAGCTAATCTTCTTGATGCAATACTTTTATTAGGTTCACCCCAATCCATTGATTTGCTGTTGTCCAAAAAAATGTGGATAGGAGCTTCCCGCTCTTCCATGAACAGTTTTATAAAGAGTTTTTCAAATCTTCCATAGGCATTCCAGTCAATCCTTTTAAAATCATCCCCTATTGAGTACTCCCTGTAATCAGAAAACTCCACAGAACTACCTTTAGCTCTTGATTTTCTGTTACCGGAGGCACCGTCAGCAAGAGTTATTTTAGTGGATATGACCAGCTGCTCAAGTTTTTTTAAAAAATCACTATCAAAAAGTTGGCTTTTCAACTTAGACTTCACCTTTCTATTTACTGTTTGTCAATATCGGCTATTATCTCACTTATAACCTTATCTGTAGTAATACCCTCGGACATACCCTCGAAATTCAGGAAAAATCTATGCCTTAGTGCCGGATAGGCAACATACTTTATATCCTCGAAAGCAACATTATATCTTCCTTCTAACACTGCACGAATTTTTGCCGTTGATACTATTGCCTGTGCTCCTCTAGGACTTGAGCCGAAACGCACATATTTTTTAGCCACTTCTGCTCCATGTTCACTTGTTGGATGTGTTGCAAGTACCAATTTAATCGCATACTCCAACACAGGCTTAGCAATTGGAATCTCTCTTGTTATGTTTCTTATCGACAGTATTTCTTCCCCCGTTGCAACTCTTTCGAGTTCTGCATCCTCCTTAGAAGTTGTCATTGATACTATATCCACCAATTCACCTAAGGAAGGAAATGGAACATTGAGCTTAAACAAAAACCTGTCCATTTGAGCTTCAGGAAGGGGATAGGTACCCTCCATCTCAATAGGGTTTTGAGTTGCGAGTACAAAAAAGGGCTGAGGCAGTGTGTAAGTTGTATTACCTACAGTAACTGTCTTTTCCTGCATTGCTTCTAAAAGAGCACTTTGAGTCTTTGGTGTTGCCCTGTTTATTTCATCTGCCAGTACAATATTACTAAATATCGGACCTGATTGAAATTTGAAATTTCCACCCTTGTCATCGGACTTTGTAATAATATTGGTACCCACGACATCGGCCGGCATCAAATCAGGTGTAAACTGAATCCTAGAAAACTGAAGGTCCATAACTTTTCCTAAAGTTTTAACCAATCTAGTCTTCCCTAAGCCGGGAACACCTTCTAGAAGAACGTTCCCTCCTGCAAATATTGAAATCAATACCTGCCGTATAAGATCCTTCTGCCCAACCATGTGTTTAGCAACTTCCTTCTCTATCCTAGCTGCGGCATCTATAACGTTTTTAATATCTTTCTCATTAACCTCCATTGCGACCTCCCTGTATACTGATAATAAATCTATCCATCTACTTGAACCCTAATCTGTTTAGGAACGATTAAAATATAAGTTCCAACTCTGGGATAAGGTGTTTCAAAAAAATTCATTAGTCAAAATTTATAGTTCAAACCCAATAATGAAGCTATAAAGCTTCAAACATAGGAACATTATTTTGCAAAGC
>CAYXPB010000146.1:0-12797 GCA_964466645.1 uncultured Acetivibrio sp.
TTTCGGAATTTCCCTTTGCATTGGTAAAACAGTGTTCACATCTAATATTGCACTTGTTTGTTATATCAAAAAACACTTTTTTAAAGCTCTCTTGACTATCATATGTATGGCTTATTCCGTCCATCCTTTTCCTTAGTTCCTTATCAAAAATGTAAAGGTCATTAACCATCTCACATAAAAATTGCTTACTTTCCCACATTTTTACCTCCTAAACCAACAGATTACCTATATTGTTTGCGTTAATAGCACCGTTATAGATTGCTGTTGCAGTCATTATTCCCTTGACTCCAAACCTGGTTAATTCGCATATGTCCTCAATTCCTCTGACCCCTCCGCCAACGTAAACATTTATGTTGTTGCAAAAACGCTGTACCATTTTCAAGTATTTATCATCATATCCACTCTGTGCACCTACTTTTTTAAGTTCAAGAAGAATAACGTTTTTAACACCTGCATTATGTGCCATTTGAAGTCCTTGTTCTATACTTTTCCCAACAACAGAAGAATCTTTTGACAGCAACCTGCCGTCCATCGAATCAACACTGAAAATTACATTATCCGTACCCAAAATATAAATTATCTCCTCCAGATCTTCCAGACTTTTCAAGGTTTCCGATCCGATAATTACTTTTGTAATTCCCATATCCAAATATTGTTTGGCCTTATCAACATTACTGATACCGCTATCCAGATAAACCTCGGTACCATAACAAGAATTCATTATTTCCTTTATCAGTCGGAAATTATCCCCCTTATTCGTTATCGCATCCAAGTCAGCTACATAAAACTTTTTAATACCAAGAGTATTTTGAATTGAGTTTACTATTTCAAGTGGCTTATCTGTTTCAAACAGGTAACTTTTCGGAGGAGTATATTTATCACGTTCTCCTCTCTTTGCGTGAACAATTTGGTTACTCTTCAAATCTAGAACTGCAATTATTTCCACATACACCTCTCCTTAGCATCAACCGATTTCACATATCAGCATATCTTCCTCATCATTCATACCTGCTATCTTGTTACCTTTATTGAAAATACAGCTTCCGCCTCTATAATCCACCTGAAGGAAGTAACCAAGCATCATAGGTACACATATAACACAACCCATTTCTTCAGACCTCCTGCAAATTACATTCTCAAAGTTATCCGATACTCCAAGTATCTTCTCCGGGCTTATCAAATGATTAGCTTGTAACACCCAGATGTCAGGCTTTAGCTTTTTAACCTCTTCGTAAACTTCGGAATTCAGGCAATCATCTCCATGGGATATAACAATTCTGCCCACAACGGTTTCAAAAGAGTTTATGTCTTCCTCAGGTGTAAACCATTGCAATTCAGCCTGGTACAGGTTCCGTTTCCCCTGATATCCTTTTATTTCACCTTTATTATCAATCATAACCGAAACTTGATTTGTCTTTATACCCAAGCTCGGTAACCGCAAAGTCCCTGTGACGATATTTATATTATGTTTGGCTGCAGCCTCAGTTAATTGATCCGAAATTACGTTTGGCATCTCTTCTCTGATACCAAAACCAATAAACCATTGGCTGAAACAAATCAAATCGCAATTTTGCTTACGTGCCAATTCAATATTCCTAACTGCCTTATTAAGGGCTTCCTGCATTGTTTCGGTAAACATATTATCCATTCTGTGCTGGTCATTTCCCTGTATCTGTTTGATTTGTGATAATGCAATCTTCATCCAAGCATCCTCCTCTATAGTTTATAGCACTCAGGCTTTCTACCATTTACTCTCCTGCATATCATCCGGTAGAAGTCAATTTTTCCGGTATCAATATATGTATTCAAACCATCCGATTCATCTGTTACTTGCAGAATTGTACCCTGTGATATGGAAAATACATTTGTATTTCCGACCAGCTCACCGCCTGCCAGTATTGACTGGTTGTCATCTTCTTCAATAAAGCCTTCGGCAGAGCAAATGATAAAGTCAACTTCATTTACAACACCATATGTTGTAACCATATTTACCAAAACATTCTTTAAGTCAAATGAATTTCCAAGGCGATGGTTTGCTCCATAGAAGAGACATATTACACCATATACACCCTCTAAAGTTAAAGTCCTTGACATTTCCGGATAATAGATGTCATCACCTGTCATTAAACCTATTTTTATTCCATCGATTGTTATTATTTTATGAGAGTCTCCTGTAAAGCACTGGTCTTCTCTCCAGAATTTATGTACTCTTTCATACTTCTCTACAGTTTCTCCATTATCGTTGACGAAAATGATAATATCACTATAACCGTTTTCCCTTTTATCCAAGATGTCATATATAACGTTTATTCTAAATTCCCTGGCCGCATCGAATATTTTTCTTTGCACTAACTCGCATACTTCTTTGAAGTTTTCCAAATTACTTTTACTTGGATATCCCGTAATGGAATACTGAGGAAAAACCACCAGCCTTGACCCATTCCGGGCTGCTTTGGCAATAACCTCCTGCATTAACTGTATGTTTGCTTCATATTTCCCTTGCTGAACTTTCATTTTTGCTATGTGAATATCCAGTTTCATAAAATCTACCCTTTCTAATTATTTGCTTATTTTCCCTTTCGCTATCAATACCTCTCTAAGTACAACAAGCCTTCCGTTAGCATCCAACATGGTTCTTAACTTTGCTTCATATTCTTCCATTAACTGTATTGCTGCTGATTTGGGAATGAAGAACAACAATCCACTTAAGCCATATGTATTAAAAAGAGCAAAATAGTCTTTTAAGGAACCGAATATTACATCCTCCTTGAAGCTTGTTACTTCAACTTCCTGGTACCCTGCATCATAAAACAGCTTTTTCTTTTCATCCGCAGTCAATCTTGGATTAAATGTATTTTGAAAACTCGGATTAAACTTGTAATAAATTTCCCAGAACGGATCTAAAACGGTTATCATATCATCAGGCCCAATGGTACTAACCAGACATTGTCCGTTGTTTTTCAAAACTCTGGCTGTTTCAGCAATAAATTTGTCTTTCTGAGTAAAATAAATCATAGCTAAAGAACAGGTTATTAGGTCAAATGTTTTATCCTCATACCCCAATTTGGTTTCAACACTGTAATTATCAAAGGAAATATTATTGATATTACTTTCTTTTGCCTTCTCCATAGCTACTTCAATCATCTTCCTTGACTGATCAAGCCCTTTGACTTGGATTTCAGGGTAATTTTCAGCCATCATAAGAGAAATTCTGCCAGTTCCGGTTCCAACATCCAAAGCTTTAAAATCCGGATACAGGTTCTCCTTAATTGCCTTTAATACCATATCCTCAAAAAGGTATCTGGGGTCATTGTCGTTTTTCCATCTGTAATCCATGCTTTGATCATAGGAAGTTGACATTCTATCATAATTATCCGCCATGTAAGTTTGATAAAATGCGCTATTGCTTTGCATATTAATTCCACCTTTCAATTTTTATTAATATCTAAATCCAAATAAGCTCTAAAATAAAATAATTATTTATAAACGCATAACAATATAATGCTTAAAAATAAAATGACTCATAGTAGCTAAAGCCGTTAATACGTTCAAAACTGTGAGTTGTTACATGAAGTGGACCAGGTTCTCTCCATGCTACTGTCTTAGGCAAGTAGTTCTCAGCTACTTTTCTTACAACCCATTTTTCAATACCGTTTCTTATCTTATACTCATCATCAAGACTCAACGCAAATTCAACAACTTCCCTTGACATAAACGGCATTGAGCAATGTATTCCATTTAAATTACCCGCTAAATCTTCAGCTTCCAGCAGGAATAGATGGCAATCGTCCATAATTTGCCTTGTAGCATATGATATATCCTTCATATATTGGAGGTGACGCGGATAAGAAGCAAACAACTCATCTGAGCCTATCCCTGAAAAAGATGATTTGATTCCCTTCTCGCGGGCAATCCTGCTCAAGATATAATTTGGAGCAAACAACGAATTTGCCAGCTTATGATATGCTTCATTATATGGTTTTGATCTATACAATTCCGAAGCTTTATTCCAATCTTCGTCTGTAACAGATATGATTGTATTCTTTATTCCCAAATGTTCGGCTGCCTGCCTTGCAAATTCATTATCTTTCCCATCTATTGTAAATGCATGAACTTTATTAAATATTTTACTTATATAATAACAAACAAGGGAAGAATCAACTCCTCCTGAGAGGTTAACGGCTATTTCCCTGTTTTCTCCCTCTTCAAGCACTATAGGTGCATACAACTTACCTGTAACTTCCTTTAGTATGAAATCAAGTTGATCTATTACATCTCCAGACAGCTTGACCCTTCTTAAATCTATGAAATCCTCGCATACAAGTTTTTCATCAATAAAGGAATATATAAGTTTAGAACCGGGTTTAATGTAAAAAGCGTTTTCAAATCCAGCTCTAATAAGAGCATCAATATCATTTGCAAAAGCAAAATTATTTTTTCCCTGAGCATAGTATAGAGTACATATTCCTGGGTAATCCCTTGCTAGAATCATCTTATTTTCTTCTATCATGCAAAATGAAAAAAAACCATATATATCATTCAAATTGCCTTCAAAATCCATTAACTCCTGAGGATTTGTTACGCATGACTCTATTCCCTCATCATACATATGGCAGTTCTTGTACAGAAATCCGTCAAATACACATATTTTATCATTCTTAATATATATCTTTTCCTGTTTTGAATAAGGTTTTAATGCAACAAACGTCTTCCCATGGCTCAACTTCTCGATCTCCATACTGCCCTTATAGCTTATTCCGTCCATTAATATGTTTATAACGTCTTCACTAAGATTGTACCCGCCGCAAACTCCTGCCACCTGTTTTCCCCCCTTTTATGTTTCCAATTTAAACCTGTTTAACAAAGTATACTACCCTGCCACTCCTTACCGTACAAAGTTTCATAACTCTTTGTCGAAACCTGCATAGGATATTTTGTTCTCCACGCCACTTCCCGTGGAATATACCTTTCAGCGATCTTGCGGACAATCCACTTGTTTTCATTTCCCATGATTTTGTACTGTTCGTCCAGATTAAACGCAAATTCAATTAACCGCCTGCTCAAAAAAGGAACCCTCGTTTCTATTGTATGAGCCATTGCAGCAAGATCAAACCTTTCCAGACTGTATGAATGTACAGTATCAACCATATTGCGAGTCATCATATTAATCCATCCTTCATACCCCGAATAAATATCATAACCTCCGAACAGTTCATCAATCCCATCGCCCGAAAACAGTATTTTCACCCCTGCCTCCCTCGCCTTTTGGGCAATTATATATGTCGGCACATATAATGAGTTGTTGAGGTTGATAAAGTGGTTGTTATACTGTTCAGCCTTGTAAATATTGGCTCTCTCATTGTATAATGGCACCCCGTCAAGTATAATGTGTTTCAAAGGCAGAGCATCGCCTACCATCTTTGCATACTCCGTGTCAATTCCATCAATAGTAAACGCATATATCTCTTCTTTAAAAAGTGTCATATAGTACGCAAGAAGAGCTGAATCCACTCCGCCAGACAGCATTATACCAGCTTTATTTTTAGGGTTACCGTGAAGTACTTGAGATCTTACAACATCATGCATCAATTGATCCAACTGATCAACAGGGTTTTCCAATGCAGATTTCTCAAAATCAATCCATTTATCTGTTTTTACCACTCCGTTTTTATAAACGACCTCAGTCCCGGGCATTACAACATTAATGCTTTTAAAGCCGGCCAGTTCAAGGCATTTACTCTCACTTGCAAAAGCAAAATGGTCATTTTGAACAGAATAAAAAAGCGGTACGATTCCCGGGTAATCTCTCACAAGAGTTACACTATCTTCGCTAACAGACGCAAAAGCAAATTGACCGTCAATCTCATTGTAGTTAAAAGTACCCCTGGTCAGAGCCCGAGCCAATACATATGTATCCGTAAGCTCATTAATGCAGGATATTCCCGCTGTTGAAGCCAGTTCGTTAAAGTTATAAATCTCTCCGTTAAAAACCAGTGCAGTATTCTCAACTTTTACAGGCTGACTTCTCTTATTGTCATTCATCAAAGGCAATATGTTTACACCACATACTGCATTACCGATTTGAACCGTGTTAAAGTTGTCGGTTCCCCGATATTTAATTGAATCAAGCATCTTATAAAGTGTTTCCTGCCCTATATTTATTCCTCCTGCAATACCACACATTTGTAACACTCCCTATAACCGAGTCTTCAATTTATTTTAAGATGCAGCTACCTGTTTTTTTACCAAATATAATTTAGGTCATTTGTATCTCAGCGC
Source organism: uncultured Acetivibrio sp. (assembly GCA_964466645.1). Lineage (GTDB taxonomy): Bacteria > Bacillota > Clostridia > Acetivibrionales > Acetivibrionaceae > Acetivibrio. The sequence goes on from CAYXPB010000146.1 coordinate 6,280, forward strand.
CCAACCACCGGCATCTGGATTTCAACATTACTCAATTTTTCATTCTCAGCGAACCTTGGATGTTTAATATATATTTCTCTGGGATAACCTCCCACAAAATATCCAAGGCCTTCAGCATCAGCTATTAACTGGTCATATATATATGGTAGTTTGTCAATTGAACCGCTAAATTTTGTACATATGCAATGCTGCTGTTGTATTTCTTTTACAGTAAACCCATCCAGTTTAACATTTACTCCATCACAAAGTTCATAGCCGAGTTCACATCTACACATCTCTTCCCCGACAGATCTCGGATCATCCATTATAATGGAATAAGGAAACCCAGTTACTTTTATACCCGCTCTTACAAGCTCTTTTTCCAGTGTTTCAAACGCAGGAGCCAAATTTTGGTAACATCCGATATTCGTTTTATAGACAAATAAATGCGGCTGGATATTCAATTCGTAATATTTCTTTTCCCCAGAACTCTCCAGCATATTAGCCCACCTTGGTTTCCTTAACGAATTTTTGTATCATATCGGGTTTTAATGTTCCCATCCTGCTTCCATCACAAATTGCGCCTCTAACACCAGTGATATCCGCCTTCAATTCTCTTAACGCCGGGATATGATCCATCTTTATCGAACCGGCCAAAGCACATAAAAATCCCTTTTCGTGCACTTTTTTTATGAAACTGTCCAATTCGTCATATTTCATAAAATCAAAAAGATTGCGTCCATCCTTGATTAGAGTATCTATCAATACTCCTTTTACAGGTGTACCTTCAATCCCCTCCAAAGCTTCAAAAGGATTTATTGTACCGGACTCCCTATAGTCTCCATAGCAACCTACGACCAGATCTGTACCTTCAAAACAACTTACTGCTTTACCAACCTGTTGACAAAGTTGATTAACCTCCTCCTTTGTCTTGCACCCTTTTATTCCGACCTTAACATAGTTAACTCCCATTGATGCCACTGCATATGCCGCCTGAGCAACAGTACACGGAAGAAATGGCACATCCCCCACAGTAGCACTGGTTTGTGCATCTTTAGGTAGTGCTTCAACAATTTCTTTAACTACTAACGGACTTTGAGCCCCTAATGATCCTTCAAGTGGGTTCTTAATGTCAATCAACTCCGCTTTGTTATCATAAGCTACTAAAGCCTCTTCTTTGCTTACGATACTTATCATTACTTTCATTTATACACCCTCCCTATATTTAGATTCTATTTGCTGCCATTTACTTAACTTGTAATATCCTTTATAAAAACAATAACTATATTAATCTTGTTTTTAGGAACACACTAATACTTACATCGGATTATGCCTTTTTAGCTGGTCCACAGTATGAACATATCTTTTTAGCCGGACCACAGTATGAGCATAATTTTTTAGCTGGACCACAATATGAACAACTATTCTTTGCTGGTCCACAGTATGAGCACTTTTTTGTCATAGATTTCACCTCCTTTCACTAGCAGAACAATGCATATCTTACACTTACAGTCCTTAAACTAATATTCCATCACTCATGGTTGTCATATTTTATCTGCTTATTCTTAACCCTGCATAGTATGAAGGCTTGTACCAAGTTTCTTTTATGTAATTTTACATTCCATCTTTTAAATCCATTATTTCCCAATGTCTTTACAAAATATTATTATTGCATTAAAATAGAATAGCAGCATTTATTAGCACAAAGCTAATAAACCATGTACCCCCTCAAATCACCGTATCCGCCAAGATTGCTGATTTGAGGGGCCTGATAAAAACGCAAGGTGTATCCCACTGTATAAGGGAATACACCTTCATATATCGCATTCTTACTTACTCATAGAACCTATTCCGTAAGCCGAGTACTATTGTATCCCCTAAAATAAATGAACATAAATTATATTTATTTTTCTACCGATTTGTATAATTATTAACATTTCCTACATTTAACCATACCATTTACTTATTTATAAATTCGTTAATTTTATGTATATATTCAAGGCATTTGGATTCAATTTCGTACAATCTATAAGCATCCTGCTCCAAAAGTTTGAGAGGTTCCAGCAACTCATTTTCATTAAATACCAAGAGCTTTGGAGTGAGAATCTCTGACCCTCTGTTATAAATCATGCAGGCGTCCATAAAAGAATTATTCAATGATTCTATTATTTCTCTCAAATCAGGTAAATACTCTAATATATCCTGCATATATGTAATAGCATCCGAACGCATCTGATTCCCTTTAGGATAAAAGTATAGTCCCAACTTACGTACAACCATTTCTCTATCGCGCCTGTTTTCAGCTCCAAGCCAATGTTTAAGATCTTCCGCATATCTTTTAATAGCATGCAAGCCTACATAGGCATTTTTTCTTACAACTTTCTCCTTATAGCTTTCAACAGCACCGGAAATAACCCTTTTGAATATGTCTACCTCAGAAGGATTATCATATTTACCTTCAATTGTAATTGCTGAAAACCTCTTTGAATCAGGCATCATGACATCCCTTGTATTGGTCTCCATTAGTCTTTGATAGCTAAAAGGAATATAAGACATGCCATTTGGGTCATGAAAGTAAACATACTTATCATCGTAACCGATGATTACAACATAATGGCTTGCAACAGCAGGAGCACGCAGAGCACTTATCTGATAAGTCAACTGTTTATAAGCAATAGGGCCATATATAATTATTTGGTGTTCATCAATCTTCCTTTTTATAAAATCTTTCATTTCGCCAAAATCATCTGTTAAACAATGTTCATATTTATAACCAAGATTATTGGAAGCAACCTTTGCAGACTTTGTCAGCTCAGTGCCGGGAGAAATCTCAATTCCGTCCCCATCACCTTCGTTAACAATCAAGTCATTCATATAAAACCAGCCATACGGATGTCCTGATATATTCTCTACCTTGTAAAGCTGCAAGTATTCACCTTTAAACGCTAACGTCATTTGCAGGCAAACCGACACCGGATATAATCTTCCGCCCGGATTTGCCACAGAATATATAACCTCTCTCATTTATTACATTCCCCCTAGCAAATAATGTCTCAAATAAAGTAATATCAATGTTTATTTTATTAATTATACATCATAAAATAGAAGTCCTTCTTTATCGTCCATACTGGCTACTACTTCGCCGTTTTTAACGATAAAACTTTTCCCATGGTAATTGCAGCCGTAAAATCCTCCAAGTATCATAGGTACAGCTATAATACAGGACAACTCAATGCTCCTCTTCTTAACAATTTCAACTAATTGTTCATACATCGGTATGTTCGGGTCAAACACATGTTCATTAGCTTGAGCTAACCATAAATAAGGTTTTATCTCCTTGATATCGGAATACACAGCTTCGTCTATGGAATCCAAACCACTTGTAACAGCAATGTTCCCATTTTCCATACTCCATCCCGACACCTTATTCCCAGATACAAACCAAGGTTTTTCACCTTTATATAAATTAACTTTCTGTTGAACCAGCACTATTTCTCCCTTCTTGTCTATTACTATACTAACCTGTTTAAATTTTTTGCCTATAGCATCAATCTGTATCCGGAAATTACCGGTTACAATTACTTTTCCATCTTTTTTTGCATAATCGGATAAAATTTGCGTAAACTTATTGGGAATTTGGTCAGGTGGATTAGTCCCTAAAAACCATTCGCTGAAACATATCATATCAGCTCCCTGCTTAATTGCTTCCGGAATAATTTGTATCGTCTTGCTGATATTTTCTCTTGCATTTTTCATATGAGTGTTTTGTACAATGCATAACTTCATTACAAAGACCACATCCTTTCTTAAGAAATATTATTTTAAATTATTCTTTTGATTTTGCATCAAATACTTTATAAGTGATAAAGAAGATTATTAACGAATAAAAAACCAAGAGAAACAAGCTCAAAGGCTCCACAGTACTTTTTAGCAAAGCTGCTCTTATGCAATCGTTGGTAACTTTAATCGGAGATATCATCAATGCTGCATTTATCAGTTTATTATAGCTGATCTTCATAAATGTATCCGAAAGAAAAACCAGTGGTATGATAATTACATTTGCAAAGTTAATCAGACTGAACTCCGATTCAACAACGATACCAAGTAAAGTACCGAGTAAAGCAAATATCAATGCATTCAGACCTAAATAAATCAGTGATAATATGATGGCAACCGGATTGAAAGAAACACCGCTAAGTATCATAAGGATAATCAGCATAGGCACACTGATAATTAAGCCTATAAATGTACTGCTTAATACTCTTCCCAATAGTATATCTCTCGAACTTACCGGTGATGTCAATAACTCATCCATCGTCTGAGTCACATTTGAAGAAAAGTACGTGGAATACGATGACTGGTAAAAAGTCGCATATACCAGTTGAAATATGATAATACCGCTTATTATGTACTGTGTATAAGGAACGCCTTCAACAGGCCCGATATTTTTCCCGATTACCACTCCAAAAATAACATAGATAAGCATTGGAGTTATCATCCCGCTTAAGATTAACGGTAAAAATCTGAATGAAGCAGCAAATTCCCTTCTAAAAACATTATAAAACCCTACCTTTGTAGCCCTTTCCAATTCCATTAGTGTATCATTCCTTTCCTAGAATATTAGTTTTTCTCAAACAACGACATATAACTCGCATTACAGAATTCTATAGTGTAAATAGTTATGCCTATTTCCAACAAATCAGCCAAACATTTTAAAATGTTTTCAGTTGAACTTTCCAACTCAATTTCAATGTTATTTTGAGTAACACTTAAGTTATACACAAATTTATTTTTCGACAACCTGTCGTTTATGATTTCAGTAAAACGCTCATCAAGTGCAACAGTATTCACATTCAGCTTTTCCTTGGACAAATCCAGAGACTGCTTTATATTTTTCATATCTCTCACATAACCTTCTTCTATAAACACTACTCGGTCGCTTTGATTTGCAACTTGAAGGGATTGAGTAGATAATAAAATAGTTATTCCCGTGGAATTCAGTTTCTGTATTTCCAACATAAGGTCCTGCTTTGCTTTTGGATCAAGTCCTAAGGTGGGTTCATCAAAAATCAGTATGTCGGGTGATGATAACAACCCCCTTATGATTAAAGCTTTTTTTTGCATTCCAAAAGATAACTTATTAATATAGTCATCCTTCTTATCCTTAATATTAAAAAATTCCAGTAGTTCATAAGACTTTTTTCTCGCATCATTTGCTGATATTCCATAGAAAGACGCATGATGAATCAAATTTTGTTCAATAGTAAGGTTATAATCGAAATTTGCTTTGTCTGGAATATAAGAAATCATACTCTTAATTTTCTGATCGTTCTTTCGATTCCACTCCAAATCATTTACTGTTATTTTTCCCTCCTCAATTTTGTATAAACCCGTAAGGCACTTGATTAAAGTAGTTTTTCCGGCTCCATTTGGCCCTAAAAGCACTACAAATTCTCCTGACTTTATTTCAAGATTAACATCCTTTAGTAGATACTTATTATCGATTTTTTTCGAAAGTTCTTCTATTTTGATTACGGTTCTGCTCATTTAATCACTCCTCATTAAAGTAAATATCTGTAATCAACGTTATATCCGTATATCCATTTATATATGTTTATAATAATATTTACGTTATTATATCACTATTTTACATATATTTTGTAAACTTTACGAACTATTGTAGTCTTAGAACTATAAATTAAATTATATATAGTATTTGTTAGCATAATCCTCAGGGCAATTCTTTATTAAGTTTGTGTTTTTAACAAAGAATATAATTGTTCTTCTTTGGAACGATTATACATCAGTATCCATATACAGCAATATAGTGGCTAAATATTACAGTTGATTATAATTGTAAGTTTATCCACAACAAGATATTTTAAAGTTAATTCACTTTTAAAAAGAGCATTTTACATGATGCTAGTTTAAAAAATGTAAAGCACCAGAAGTCATAACTTAACACTACTTTTAATCACAAATATATATAACGAAATAAATAATATTTTTATCAAACATGCTTATTTCTTACTTCTATTATCCTTTTACCTTCTATGATTTACATTCGTTTAATAGCAGGGCTTATGTAGTTTCATCCAAGAATCAACAGTTACTATTTACCATTAATCCTGCAATGTAGGCAAACAACATCTTCAAAAATGGTTATTTAGTACTTGTCAATACTAGATAGCAAGCATGAGAAGCCAAACTTCCCTAATTGGATTTAATAACTAGAAATTGTCCGCCCACACAATATTAGTTTTTTCAAATTTCAATTATTGCTTTTTTACAAATTAATTACATCTTCATAAATTTCTACCGATATGAAGTTCATTACGCTTTACAATTATTGATATTTTTTTGAAGTAGTTTTAGCATTTTTACAGTCTTGCCTGTATAAATTTTGCATAAGCACATAATTACGTAACTTATTTAAGTCAATTGTATTGATAAAATTGTAAGTTAATTATTTTTACAAGTCAAATTACTAAACCACTCCCTGCACTAAAAGTACAGGGAATTTTATTGCGACTGAAAGT
>CAYXPB010000147.1:0-12669 GCA_964466645.1 uncultured Acetivibrio sp.
ACAACTTTTTAATTACGTTTTGTGCCTTGAGTAAAGCGAAAGGCATGGTTATAATTATGAAAAAAGTAATGATAATATTGGCAAAAATAAAGCTGGTAATTATGAAGGACACAATTCTAATAATGTTTTTCCTGATTATGAAACTTGTGATGAAATGCCAAAATATGAGGACTAGTTTTAAAGGATAAATTCTTATAACCTTAAGTTTGTAATGCTATTTTTTGTTTTGTGCAGGAGGTTCAATACGCAATTATAATATCATTTTGGGATTTTTATTTAAAAATAAAGCAAATGGATATCTATCAGGCACTGATGGGTGGCAGACTTGGACAACTAAAATTTGTACAGTAAGCGGTGCTACCGGAATACACGACTTGTACCTGAAGTTTACAGGAGGAAGCGGCAGTTTGTTTAATTTGAACTGGTGGAAGCTCAATTCCGACGAAGGTGGAACAATACCACCGGTTGAAACCCTTGGAGATCTGAATAATGATGGAGAGATTAACTCCATAGACTTTGGCTTGTTTAGAAAGCATTTACTCGGAATAACTCCTCTTGAAGGAACTGGTCTTTCAAACGCTGATGTAAACAGAGATAGAAATATAGACTCTATTGACTTTGGATTGATGAAGAAGTATATTTTAGGCTACATATTGTCATTTACTGAATAAATTAAGTTGGATCTAAATTATATATGATTGCTCCAACAGATATGCAATTAGCTGTTGGAGCGGTTTTTATACCTTATGCTCTTGTTTTTTTGGAAGAGCCACATGCACAATTTCCTATATAGTTAATGTATATTTTTCCGCAATTTTCACAACGCCATTCGTCTAGCTTAATACTACTGTGCTTATTTTCATTAATATTTTTAATAGTGTCCCAATAGTAACTAGCCAACTTCTTTTGTATTTTGTTATTTGACCTTCAATATATGAAAGATAAATACTGCCCAAAGTACCAAGTAGCAACTGAATTCGAGCAAAGTATTTAATAAAATTCGTCATAGATAAACACCTCTTTACAAATCAATAAATTTATTATACTTACATTCACAAAAGAAAGCAAGAATTTACTACTTATACTACTTATATTGAGCTTGCAAAAATTTAAAAATAATCTTATCCCCGTCTTTAGAAGTTAGCACCATAAATCTTCAGGAATAAATTTTATATAAAACGCTTATAAAGTTCTTGGCCTTTTATTAGATAGTCATCAGATACCTATTGGCATGAAGATGTACCCAGGTAATGAATCTGAAAAACCAGTACTTAGAGATGTAATCAATCATTTTAAAAAACAAAACAACATTACCGGAAAGGCCATACATGTTGCAGACAAAGGGCTTAACTGCGCCCAAAACATTGCTTTCTCAAAAACAAATGCTGACGGATACCTGTTTTCAAAATCTGTTAGAGGTCTTTCTGAAAAGGAAAAAGTATGGGTTCTGCTTGATCATGATTTTATTGAAATTAAAGATAAGAGTGATAAAGTTCTGTATCGTTATAAATCATGTATAGATAAGTTTCCGTATACTGTGGAACATGACGGAAAAAAAAGTTACAGTGAATCTTACAGAAAAAAAGACTACTTACATATAATCCTACTCTTGCTGCGAAAAAGAGATATGAAATAAACAGAATGGTCGAAAAAGCTAAATCATTAACCTTATCCCAAGCAAAGAAAAATGACTACGGCGAAGTTGGGAAATATGTGAATCTTACTGACAATAAAGGAAAAAAGGCCACTGTGAGTATTAATCAAGATGCCATTGATAAAGATTTAAAGTTTGCAGGTTATAACCTTCTTGTAACATCTGAAATTGAAATGTCTGACATAGACATATATAACATTTATCATAATCTCTGGCGAATTGAGGAATCCTTTAAAATAATGAAGTCTGATCTTGATGCACGTCCTGTATTTCTTCAAAAAGAAGATACTATAAAAGGACATTTTTTAATATGCTATATCGCTGTACTTTTAGAAAGAATCCTTTAGTTCAAGGTTCTAGAAAACAAATATTCTACTTCGGATATCTTTGACTTTATAAGGAATTTCAAAGCCACTAAATCCGAGAGCAAATATATCAATACAACAACTTACACTAATTTTATAAATGATTTGTCAAACATATTCTGTCTTCCGTTGACAAACTATTTTCTGACAGATACACAAATAAAGTCGATATTTATCAATAAACTATAGTTCAAATTTATGGGTACTTTAAAGGCTGCTGCATCGCCGCAACAGCCTTACAATTTTTATTCGGTTAGCACCATTTTTAATGTCTGATACCAAAGTCAGGTTTTATACTATTTCTTCGAGATCTTTGTGTCAAGTATTATTATACAACATCATAATAGGTCTTGTCTTATATACCCTTCTAGTGATACAATAGTATATATAATAATGTTTTTTTATCATCAATATTGCAACTAACTTTGTGGCAGTTCATTTCTTCAAGTGTTTTCAACTATTTTTTATTTAATTAGTCCCCATTTATTTACTTCATTTTATTGTTCATTACAAATTTTAATTAAATATTCTAACTTTCACTAACTTTATAACACATTTCACCAATAATCATTTTAGCTCTAGTTATGATAACAGAGTGGGAGGTATTTTTTATGTCTAGAAATAATTCAAAGAGAAAATTAAGTTTCATTGTTTCGGTTGTTTTCATTTTTGTCTCATTGACAACTATAGGCCTAACACCCCAAAAAGTCTATGCAGATGTAAATCCTTATTCAATAGTCGAAGCTGAGAGTTTCAACAGCACCGATAATAAAAACATTACGGCTTCCTATATTACCGACTGTACTGCAATAGTTAATATCCAAAGCGGTAATTATGTTTGCTATGACAATATGCTTCTTGACAAAGGAGCAACCTCATTTAAGGCAAGAATTGCATCTGAAAATGCCACCAATTTACAACTAAGGGTAGGAGATCCCAATGGCAATGTTATAGGTACTTTGTTCATACCATCTACAGGAAGCAGCAGCACATTCAAGGAAATAACTTGCAGTATTGGCAATCTATCTCCCGGTACAACTAGTATATACCTAAGATTTGGTGGACCAATCTGCCTTGACTGGTTTACGTTTACCCCGTCATCTACTGCAACACAAGCACCAGGACCAACATCAATCTCTGGGTCTATGAAATTGGAGCTTTATAACAATAATACATCAGCTACCAATAATAGTATAAGTATGTCTATTAGAATTACAAACACCGGAAGCTCTAATTTGGATCTTTCCTATGCAAAAATGAGATATTATTATTCAACAGATGATACTGGTTCCCAATCTGCAGAGGTAAACTATGCAGGTGTCGGACTTGCTAATGTAACTGCAAACACGGCAAGTCTTAGTCCTGCGTATACAAATTCTGATTATTATGCAGAGATTGGATTTTCAAGTGATGCCGGTTATTTGTCTCCCGGCGTAAGTACACTAATGATGGTTAACATCAGAAACCCTAACTGGTCCAATTATACACAGACAAATGATTATTCCTTTAACTCATCTGCTTCAACATATACTGCATCGAATTATGTAACTGGCTATATTAACAATACTCTTGTTTGGGGTATTGAACCAAGTACTTCAAATTCCACTTTAGCTCCTGAAAAAACTCCAACGCCAGCTTTTACAGCAACTACAACACCAGCTGTTACAAAAGCCCCCATAAATACACCAACTCCTACTTCTACGCCTACTTATGCTCCAACGCCTACTTATGCCCTTACTCCAACACCTACTCCTACTATAAGAAGTGCTTTTGCACAAATACAAGCCGAAAGTTATAACAGATCGGATAATAACTTAATTAATACCTTTGGTATTTCTGATGGAGGAAGTGCTATAGGTAATATCGAAAACAAAAACTATATAGCATTTGATAACATAAATCTCGGAAGCGGAATAAAATCATTCAAAATAAGGGCAGCAATGAGTTCTGCCACTACTATAGAAGTTAGGTTAGGAAGTTCGACAGGCACTCTTTTAAGTACTTTATCAATTATTAATCCGACAGAAAGCTTTGATAATTATCAGGAATTCGAATCCCCTCCAGTCAATGCAATTAATGAAGGTTCTAATATAGGGGGACTTCATAATTTATACCTTGTATTCAGTGGAAGTGTAAATGTTGACTGGCTAATGTTTACACCGCCAGCACCATCATCAACAGTTATAAATGCCTTTTCAAAAATTGAAGCCGAAAGTTATAGTTATGTTAGCGATACAAATATTCAAACCTTTGGTATCTCCAATGGTGGAAGATCAATTGGATATATACAAAGTGGTAACTATATTGCATTTAATGACTTAAACTTTGGTAGCGGTACAATCTCGTTCAACGCAAGAGTTGCCAATTCTTGCGGTTCAAATACTGATATTCAGATAAGGCTGGGCAACTCAACAGGTCCTCTTTTGGGTACTTTGTCAGTACCATCAACAGACAGTTGGGATACATATGAGGAATTAGCTTGCACTATAAGTAATGCTACTGATGTCAACAATTTATACTTGGTATTTACTGGGCCTGTCAATTTTGATTGGTTTAAATTTGAGGCACGTGGTGTTACATCTACGCCTGTGCCTACGTCTACGCTTACTCCTACTCCTACTTCTGTTCCTACGTCTACTCCTACACCATTGCCCACACCAAGTCCTACTCCTCAAATTGTATCACTTGATCAGCTATACCTCTTTTTGACAAGGTCCTCTTCCCCAAAATTAGAAATCGGAAGTAATGCAACAATTCAATATGATCAAAGTGGATATTTAGAATTAAATGGTATAGGTACAATAAAAGAAGATAAGGAAATAGTAATTCTTGTTGATAATACAATAAACACTAAAGATGCCACTTATGACGCTATTTCTCAATTTGATTATGCTTTGTTTGCAAATAGGAATCTCCGTGGGGTTGGAATGCAAACTGATGTATATGGAGACATTGTTGTCAACAATAACTTTGAAACGTATATTTCTGATTTAAACGTATCAGGAACCGTCTCAGCTCGAGAATTCACTGTAGGGTATGGTGCCTTAGTAGATGGAGGAACTTCTATACTAACTTCTCCTGTCGAAATGCCTGTATTTCATGATCAATTAAAAAAAGAAGCTACAGAGGTATTTGAACCTTCTGCTTATGAAATAGGAAAAAATGTTGAATTACTAAATCACCCAGGCTTCAACATAAGGTATGAGAGTAACAATACCTTTGTTATAACCTGTTTGGATGCTACTAAACCCTTTATAATAAATTCTTCAATGTATTTTAAAGGAAATCTTCAAATTTCAGTTCCTTCTATTGAAAACGAAAACTCAAACTTTTTGATTGCAGATGGCTCCATTAGGTTTGAAGGTCAATCTTTAAAACCATCTGACGAAAACCCGCTTAATGTCTATTCAATACATGGAAAAATAACTTTGTATTCTGAAAACAGCAAACTATTTGGAACACTTTTTGCTGCTGGTATTCCAGGAAATCCATTATATACTGAAGATGTCGGGGTTGTGCTGCTTCAGGGCATGAGTACTGATTTTCACGGTCCAATTATTGCAGGAAGTGATTTGAAACTTGAAGCAAGTTCTTCAGCATATTATGCTAATGGCACAATAGCCTCTGATATTGAGAAAAAATATTTTAAAACAACTTCAGAAAATTCATATAAAGATGCTGCTAAACTAATTGTAAACGAATTCGCTGGTAGTGATACAAAAATCTGTGCTTTGCAATATTCAGGCTCAGCAAATAACAATGAATTTAATTTGTATGATCTATCTATAGACGAAAATGTTGCTAAACTAAAAGGTGTTATAGATCTTTTCCCTGATAACACCAGCGATCTTAGCAATTTAGGTGATGCATTAAGGCGTGCTTACTATTTACTTAGTGATCCTTCGAAATCATCTGTTGATGCAAACAAATACATAGTTGTATTGACAGAAACATTACCAAATAGGTGGACAAGTAATGATGATTTGCGTAGCAGTATGAAAACCACAGACGGAGATGCTGAATTTATTTTCGATGACACATTAAATGATGGTACTTCTGTATATTATGCGAAAACTATAGGAAGCAAAATAAAACCAAGTGGAATTTCAACTATTTTTGTGTGCAGCTCAACAGACGATACTACTTCTAAAATTAATGAAATTGCAGATGCAGCAGGTGCCGCTGAAGTTTCACCCGGAAAGCATTACTATAATACGCTTAACATTGCTGAATTAACTAAAACCATATATCTCGATCCTCCGAAAGATGCTGTTTTGCGTAACGTTTTGTATGAAGAAGTTTTCCCTGAAGGAATCTCTGTAATAGAAGAACCTCCAGGGTCAACCATTAGCTTAGTCATAGTTGATGGCACTGTAAGATATAAGTTGACCAGATCCCTTGACGTAAAACTTACTTACGATAATTCAAAATATTTAGTAGAACCTCAAAATATGAACATAAAAGTAAAACCTAGAAAATTAGGTACTGCTACCTTCCCACAAACTGACTCCAAAGTTAGCTTTACTTTAGAGTATTACGACAGGTACGGAAATCCATATACACTAAAGTTCACAAAGAATTACAACGAGCTTATGTTGGATGTTGTTATAAACATTGATGTTAATTAAATCAAACGGAGGGACTTCGGGTCCCTTTGTTTTTGCCCCTTTCACTTCGTTCTAAAGAATCGGAAGAAAATCCCGGGGTATTTAGCCCAACTTAAATTAGCCTCATTTACTTTGTACTAACGAGACTAATTCAAACTAAGGAATTCAGCTTCCTTCGTTTTGCCCCTTTCACTTCGTTCTAAAGAGGCTAAATTTAAAGCGTTTATTCTGATATAGATTATTATCTTTCGGAATAAACGCTTTTTGGCAATGTTCTTACTATTAATTATTATTGAATATCTGGCGGACCTGGATATAATTTTATAACTTCCTTAGGATTTTCGACATCATCAATAACTTCAACAGTTATCTAAGGTTTAAAAGTAAAAGATATAAGCCATGCAACGTTCTTTGAATCTATTACATTTATCTTTGAAACTTCTGTTAATTGTACATCTTTTAATATATCATACGAGCCAATTTTGCAACTCTTTTCTCCAGGCTTTACAACTACTACCGTTGTCTGCTCAGTTGGAATAATGCTGGTATTAGCAATTCCAAGTATTAATCCTGTGGCAAGTTTCAACGCACTATCACTGTCCACCTCTTTGATTGATTTGCCGCCTTCTTTGCCAACTGTCTTACTATTTTCTCCATTACCCGCACCATCGGCAGATTCGCTGCTTGTTTTGCCGTTTGTATCATCTTAAGGTTTGTTTACTTCACTGCTAGACTGACTTGTTGGAGCACTTGTAACTTTAATATCTGTTTTACCTTCGTTTTTACCTGAACATCCTGAAAAACAGGTACCATATACACTAAATCCATTCAAAGTCTGGGTTGTTGATATAACAGTTCTACCCATGGAATTCTTAAACTCCCTATTTTGTTTGTAACTTATATTTTTAAAATTACCTGAACTATTCAGCTTCATGTTGTAATTCTTTTCAACAATCTTTTCAGGTGCTTCACCTGACTTTTCACTCAATTCTCCTATCATAAAGGATGGATTATCATAGCTGTCAATCGCCGATACTTTAGGTATAAAATCCTTTAGCTCCCCTCTCTTTTTGAAGATAATGGTCTCACATTTCCCCATTTTTGCCTAAAAGAAAGGGGGTTACAGAATTAATTCTAATTTTGCAACACCCGCTACATTCTATTTTTAGTCTTCAACTTCTTTGCCAAATTCAGATATTCTGTTACCCTCAAGATCTATAATTGCAACCTGGTAATCATAACCTGATTCTTTATTGACTTTCACATAATTATTCTTTGTCTCTACAACTATATCTGAAGTACCAGATTTCACTTTATATACGGCATACCTGATAGCTCTATCAGCACCCTGATTCCAAGAGAATGTACTCGTTGAACTGTTATATCTTAAGTTCCCCGGCTTACTTAAATATGATTCAATAGTAAATACATTACTGAAGTCAGAAAGTCTTGTTCCGCTTGCGCTTACTACAGCCGCCTTAAAATCACACTTACCGAGGAGTGTGCATCAACTGCAGCTTTTTGATGTTTTAAATTCAGATCATCATCTTGCAGTTTATTGTCAAACTTGTTTTTATCATAACTAAACAATTCTCCAAATTCTGGCGGCGGATTAAAAGAATTGTTTTTTTCTGGATTGTATTCACGCCAACCATATGTGCCTAGACGTGTATGAAAATTATCAACTGTATTTTTCAAATAATACTTATTATCGACAGTGTTAAACACCATCAGCAAATCCTTGTAATCCTCATCCTTTACACATTGACCTATGCCGCTGCCTTGTTCAGGTTTTTCATTTCCATCAATACCGCGAATTTGATTATTTACAGTCATAATGGATAAATCGCTTGCATCAATATAGTAAGTACAGCTTATATAACAAGGTGAAGACGCTCCAACTTCTACTTCATATACATAATGATATTTGCCGCTTATCGGATAAAGAATAATTTCAGGTTTGGGAGTTACTTCATAATCTGGTGCAAACCCCAGGTGTTTTTCTACTGCTTTCAATACATCTTCTTGTGAATATTTAGCAGAAAAGTTCATTGATATAACCTTGTTTTCTATATCATCTACCTTACTTCCCACTATACACTCTATTACACCAGCATCATTTATATGGTAATTTTGATCGGTACCATACACACCAAATCCATTAAATGTCTGGACTGTTGATATGACATTTCTTCCATTGAATTTTTAGACTTACTCTTTATTTTGAAACTTTTTTGTTCCAAATCACCAGTACCATTCAGATTCTTGCTGTAATTTTAATGGTCTAAGAAAACTCGACAAAAATTTTCTAAAAGATAACTTTGCCACCCTTTACACGCTGCATAAATAAATGGTTTATGCATAGAAAAAGCCAATGTGTCCTTTATAGATGACTCATCAGCTTTTTCACTATTAACAGTATAAATTACGATCTAATATTATTTTAAGAAACATTCCATTGGAAGTTTTTATTCACAAATATCTATTAATTGTTATTTTTTGATGCAGCATCAATAATGCTAATTTAAGGAGATATCAATTCTTTTGTCTTCTTCATTCCACTCAACTTCAGCTCCGATTATTTCACCAACTGTTCTTAAGGGCAGTAATGTCCTTCCCAATACAATAATAGCAGGTACATCAATGCTCTTCTTTGTATTATTTATCAATATTTCTTTTTCCCCAATCTTCATACTAACACTTTTGTTTTTTACTGATATATTAACAGTTTTTGACCTGTCATCCCATTCAACATCAGCATTTATGGCTTCACACAAAGCACGGACAGGAAGTAAGGTTCTGCCATCCTTGATAACAGGTATTACATCTGAATACAGTTTTTTTCCGTCTACAAATATTTGGCAATCCGAAGCAAAAACTTTTTCACTCCTGTAATCGAATAATACTATATCATTTTTTAAAACCTCAACCTTGTATTCCTCAGAAGTAATTACGTTACCGTTACTATCGGAGGCAGTGATGCGATAACTTATTACACCGGATTTATCAAACCCCGGAACCGTTCCTACATAATATCCTTCCGTACTTTTATCCATTATAAGCTCGGCTCCTGTGCTGAAAATCACCTTTACATCCCTGGTGTATGCTGGATCATTTATTTTAGCTATCATGCCAAATTGCTCATTAACACCGATCGATAGAAAATTCCTGTGCTGGATTTTTGTATCCTTGTCAAAGTTTCCAGAATTCAAAGGATTGATTACATAGGGCACACTATGACCTATTGGGAAGCCCAACCCCCAATTCATAAGAGTTCCATCTTCTCGTAATGCTTTCATACCTGCATACCCGATTTTAAACCAGGTAACATCATCAAATAGCTTATAAGGTTCTGCTATACTATCCTCTGGCGAATCAATACCGCACTCTCCAAAAGCATTATGCCCCCAGACATAGAAGCTGTTGTCCTCCTGTAATGCTGCAAAAACTTTGAAGCCAGGGTCATAATCAGCTTCCTTGACTTTTTCCAGAAGCTTCTTCGGTTCCTGTGCAGAAATGTACCACAAACTGCCGTCAGTGCATAAAGCTATTCCCTCTGTTCGGTCTGTGGAGGTATATACATCTGCAGATATAACATTATCCATGACTTTATTGTAGCTACTCATACCAGAAGAATTATAACCTGACTTTATCCAAAACTCACCATTCTTTTTAACAAATAGTTTTTCATTATACATTTGAATTTCATCAATGTTATCAAAATCCTTAACCAGTTTTTCTGACATGATTTTTGCGTAATTTTCCTTTACATCATCTTGTAGAATAAAATCATCAATTAAAAAACCGCTCCAGCGTGATCTATCCTTTTTAATTACGCCTAAAGGTATAGCTAATTCCTTGTCAAAGGCTTCAACATCTTCCATAATCTTTTTCGGTGCTGTAGAAACTGGAGTTGATTCCGTTGTTTTTATGCGCCATACAAGCAGCTCTCCTGAATTTGATACAGCAAAAACATAAGGATCGACACATCTTACTTCCTTTATCCCATCCATCAATTTAAGGGGTTCTGATAATGCCTGAACCTTTTCCGGAGCATAAGCATTAATACTTCCATCAAGGCTCACCCATAGAGAATCATCACTTTTAATATAGTAAATAAGGTGATTGCTTACATCAACTTTTTTTATATTATCATCGAACTTCTCAAAATCAACTTTCTCAGATTCAATGCTTCCGTTTTTCTTCCAAAGGCTTCCATCATTTTTTATGTGAAAGTTGCTGTTCAGTTCTTTAATTGAGTCTTTTATTGGTTGCAAAACATAGTCATTTTCATTTACATTTATGTATTCCCACTTGGTACCGTCGATTTTTTCTATAATTCCATCTTCTGTAACTGTTTTTACATTATCAGCTATCTTCATTCTGGTAATAGTGCTAATAAAATTGTTATCAAAACGCCATAAAGTATTATCAGATGTCAGAGCCCAGCCATTATTGAATATCTCTTTTATGTCTTTCATTAAAACCCTTGGAATGCTGTATTCGGTTTTAGGAGAGACTGTTCCTAATCCGCACAGGGAGCCGTCGTTTTTTACAACTAAGACACTTTGTGTTGAACAAGAAGCATACTTCACGTCACTCATAATTTTTTGGGGATCCCCAGAAAATCCCTTTATAAAAGCCGGTATATTGTCATCATTAAATGCCCATACCCACAAAGTACCATCTTCTTGAATCGCACATTTTGAGCAGTCAGCAGAGTCAGCATATGTAACATCTTTCAGTACAAGCCTTGTTTTATACATATTTGGATCTTCGTAGCTATATTCAATCTGCCACAGTGTCTTATCTTCCTTAATAAACATATCACCTTTTACATATTCAACTTTATCGGAAACTTTTATTTTTTTATCCTGTACGTCTTTAAGAGAAGGTGTGTCCATATTTTCGATCCGGTAAAACACTCCTTTATTATCTACTATTCCTATAACACCGCCTGAATAAGCTATGGATTTTGCTCCTTCGTAAATCAACACTGGTTTATTTACTTTTGAAGGGGACTCGACAAACCTTTCACCTCCCCAAACCCAAACAGAGCCGTCATTTTTGAGAGCTGCCATACCCGAAACTTCTTTTACATTTTCCATTATTTTTACCAGGACATCACTTTCTAGAAGGTCCACTTCAGCAAACTGTCCATGAGAGTTTACCCCCCAGGCCCATAATGAACCATCAGACTTAAGGGCAGTGTAAGTGTATGTATATTTGTCGGAATCTATATCTATAAATCCATCGGCTATCTTTTTATTTTCCTCTTTATAAAACAGATTGATTTTCCATAATGAACCATCGTTTTTCAAATCATAGTTACCTTCAATCTTAGCAAATCCATTTACCTTTTTGCCAGCTGAATTATTTGCCAATACAAAGTTAGAATTGGAAATACTCAAAACTAAGACTATTGCTACAACAATACTCTTTATCAAGATTTTCATTATAATTTTCCCCCCAATTCAAAAATTTACCTTAATTCTATCAATAAATGTTTGAAAATACAATTACAACTACATTAAACTTTGATAAGTCTATAGTACAATCTGAGAAATGCTAATTCAAGGTGTAAATATCTCTATATATACAGTTCATGAAAAGCCCTTGTACACATGAACTATAAAACTTATAGTATGAAAAATATCCAAATATAGAAGACTTATTTTTCAGTATAAAAAAAGAATAGCAAGACTTAAAAAGTCAATGCCATTCTGTTAGATATATTTCTATTAGCACTAAACACTATTATTGATATTGTATATATGGTTTAATGGTCCACTTCCTTTTCCCAAATTCAACCCTGCTTTAATTGCACCAAAAACATAATCTTTTGCTTTTTGAATACTTTGGTCTAATGTACATCCCGTTGCAAGATTACAAGCAATGGCAGAGGATAATGTACATCCCGTTCCATGGGTATTAGGATTATCTAGCCTTTCCGATTTAAACCAGTAGTATTTTTCACCAATATATAACAAATCATTCGCAGTGGTTTCTAAATGTCCACCTTTAATAAGAATACCACCACTTA
>CAYXPB010000148.1:0-8330 GCA_964466645.1 uncultured Acetivibrio sp.
TACTCTCAATAGATTTTACTGTAGCATTAAGAAGAATATTAAAAACAATACTAAAGCCAAACATGCTTAAGCACATCATTGTTATTAATATTATTGAATTTACTTTATTTTTTAGAATATCCTTAACAACGAACATTAATCTCCTCCTAGAAGCGAGGAGCTTACGCTCCTCATCTTAATTATGCTTCTTTTAATTATAAAGCTCGAGCCCCATATAATTGCTTGTCTTTTCTGATCTATGAGTGGATACCCATCGATAAGTTCCTGATTGCGACAAATCTAATCTGGCACGGTCAGGATCATTTATAGTCCCATAGCCAACACCATATTCTTGATCATTTATCAAAACTACCCCGCTAGAATTTTTAGCAGATATGTATACATAAGACCTATAGCTCAGATATCCATTTAATGGTACGAAATATGTTTCTCCTCTCACAGCATTAGTTCCAGTCTTATCAAGTGTACCTAGAGTTACTGTTCCAGTTCCAACATAATAATCATATCCTGATGCTGCAAAAGCCATTGCAGAAAAAAAAGTAGTTGGCCCTATTGCAAGTGCCGCAATTTTTAGAATCATTTTTTTCACACTTATCATCTCCTATTTTTGTATTATTTTACTTTTAGTCTGGCCATTACCGTAATTATACATTTTTTTATTTTATGTCAATATTTTTATATTGTTTTATGTTATTTTTGGATATAATTAGTATGTAATTATGATTAAATATGCAGTTATATAATGGTTAAATTAACATTTTGCAATATTTAGTAGAATAGAACCTTACAATTGTAGGGGGGGTAAAAACTAATGATAAAAAATGCAAATTTTCGCTCCTGGGCAAATAACTTGCATTATCAACTGGTCTTTGCAAAGACCATAGAACATTGAAGTACCAACACACAGGACAGTTGATGCTAAGGCAAATTGAATTAGCAATAGTACAAAATATCTTTTTTTAAAAGGGAGCAGACCTCATCAATAAAGGATAATTGATAACTTATGGTCAAAATAAGACCCATATATTACAGTTAAGGTAAAAATGTGATATATGAGCAACTAATCATAAGAATCCTTCCAAACCTATGAGAATTAGTGAGGTTGTAAAATTTCGAACAAGAGTACTTAATAGAAGGTACAGACAGGCATAATTACATCAAGAGATGATACAACAGGAAAAATTATTGCTCCTTTAATTTAACCTATATAATAAACTTATACAAAATTAAGAAGATAAAAAAGGCTTTGAATCAAGATATAGTATCCTCCACCTTTTTTATCCTTTAAACCAAACCATAACACAGTAATGTGATCAAAAAAACTATGTTTTAATACTATTAGAGAGTCTGATATCTAACTTATACTAGCGACTCTCAATCTCACAATTTATACAGCTTTTTCGAGTTTTTCCAAATCACTAATATCCATTGCTCTCGTATGTATAGTATGCACCCACTCTTTTTTGTCCTTATCAATATATCCCTGAACTATTATAGGCAACCATGTAAGACTGTATATAGGGAATATAATGTAGTAACCAAGAATTTTCAACGACATCTTGCCTTCCATAATTATAAATATGACCCCATAATATGTTAGAATCAATAGTGTTATTGCCGATAACATATTATCTAAATTGAACATTTCAGAATAATTAGCAAAGAGAACAAATCTTATGACATTTGCCACTAATGCGATCCCACTTATAACCATTATCAAAGGATACACTACATAAAGTGCACAATCAAACGCAACCCAATCTCTTTTTCTAATTACTCTAATCATAAGATCCTTAAAATATCTGCATGCACAATCTGCTTGTCCCTGCATCCATCGTTTTCTCTGCTTCCAAGACTGAGCCATTGTAAGCGGCTTTTCATCATATACAATAGCCTCGTGAGCCCAATATGCTTTCTTTCCTTGAAGTATTAGTTTGATGGTAAATTCTAAATCTTCTGTCAAACATGTAGCTCCCCAACCTATCTCCTTTAGAACCTCTGTAGCTACAACAAACCCTGTTCCACCAATTGCAGCACTAAGCCCTAAGTAATAACGTGCAAGTTGGAAAAGTCTATTATTCATCCAATATGTTATACTATAGCTTGCCGACACTAGAGAATCCATTGGATTTTTACTGTCAAGGTAACCTTGAATTACCTGATGCCCCATACATAGATGTTTGTTCATTTCCTTAAGAAAATTCAACGAAACCAAGTTATCTGCATCAAATACACATACCGCATCATATTTTTTATCCATCTTAAAAATTTTAGCAAACATCCATTCAAGAGCAAAACCTTTACCTCTTTTATTATCGTCAAACCTTTCAAAGGCTTGTGCTCCGCTCTCTCTAGCTATTTTAGCGGTATTATCACTGCAATTATCTGCAATTACAAAAACATCATACATATCTTTAGGGTAATCTACACTATTCAAATTCCTCACTATACTACCAATAACCTGCTCCTCATTATGAGCAGCTACAATCATAGCAAATTTTTTCACTGGTTTATAGTCATCAGAACTTTTTTCTTTTCTTTTAATCCACCCAAACATTGATATTACAAAATGATATGTAGCAATAGGAAATAAAGCAATCTGTACTATGAAGACAAAAGTTTTCAGTACTGATTCAATTGTTATAAAACCGTTATT
Organism: uncultured Acetivibrio sp.; assembly: GCA_964466645.1. Classification (GTDB taxonomy): domain Bacteria; phylum Bacillota; class Clostridia; order Acetivibrionales; family Acetivibrionaceae; genus Acetivibrio. Next base: position 2,657 of record CAYXPB010000148.1, read on the forward strand.
CAAAAACATTAATATTCTCCTTTTGTGAAATAAATAACACGTAAATTAATACACAATTAAATAAGTTACTCTAGCCGTCAATAATAATCAAGCTGAATTGTAATTGAATTTAAACTTTTGCGGGCTGTTTAAGCAAAAGACTTGAGTATTTTGCCTCCATCTTTACTCTTTTGCTAAATTTCACCATAGTCAGAATATATTTTACATGAATACTCTGGAAACTCAGCAAATTCAATGTGTTGGGGTTAACAAAATTTGCACGGATTAAATGGATATATTTTCAAATTTAATAAAAAGTTTATTTTCTGTTCATTATTTTGTAATAATTTTACCGATTATTTCCCCAAGAGCATTAATTCAATTTGTATGCTTTAAACCCATAATCGATATTTGCTCCCGTTTCTTCCTTTATTTTTTTTGCAGCCCTTAAAATGCGTTCCTTTCCAATTTGGCAGATATCATTGTATCCAGCTTCATATGCCCTACAATCGCTCGGTATGAGTTCCGGTTTTTGCACCATTATATATCTTCGTCTGCCCCCGTCCGATGCATTTAGCTCCATGACGGCATGAGCCGTTGTTGCAGAACCAGAAAAAAAGTCAAGAACCAGAGCTTCTTTGTCATCCTTTATAACCATATTTAGTATTTTTTTAATTAGAGACAGTGGTTTAGGATAGTCAAAACACCTTCCCATCCCCAAAAGTTCCAATTCCTTAACGGCATTCTCATTTGTGCCTACACCGCTATTTTTATTTAACTCAACATTCAGTAAATTGGTCGGAGGCTTAAAACGTTCTTCATTGTTAGCCCGCTGGAACCGGATCAAAAATTTTGACGACTTTACAATAAAATACGTACCCTTTTGGATTTCCTTGAGCATAAAATCCTTTGTCCACTTAAATTCACCTTTCAAAAATACTTCCTCGTTATTTGTACCCTCTTTGATTTCAAAATCGTTAAGAAGCTCAACTCTATTATACTGTCCGGCACTAAAGCGACCGTCCTTTAGAAAGGTAAACCTGATTGTTCCTTTAGGAAAATTTAATACTCTCACTGGATTACCGGTATTTAAAAGAGGAGCATCACCATTATCAAGTTTTGTTCCGTAATATTTCATACCGCTCAATCTTTTTTCATAGCAAAGCACATACTCTGCTGTCTTTCTGCTTTTATTAGATAATGACGGAGGTGTGGAAGTTTTTGTCCAAATGAAAGTCTCAACATAATTTGATTCTCCAAATATTTCATTCATCATTATCTGCAAATTATAAAGCTCATTGTTGTCAATGCTTACAAATATCACACCATCATCTTGAAGTAAATTCCTTGCCAGTTTCAGTCTTGAATACATCATAGTAAGCCAGTTGCTGTGAAACCTTCCGTCAAACTCATTATCCGAGGATAGATTCTGTCCCGTTTTTTCAAGATAACGATTTGCACCCATACTAAAATCGTCCTTATATATGAAATCTTTCCCCGTATTGTAAGGTGGGTCTATATAAATGCACTTAACCTTATCAATATAAGATTTCTGTAGTATTTTAAGTGCGTCGAGATTATCTCCCTCTATATATAAATTCCCTGTACTATCCCAATGCGAACTTTCCTCTTTTATAGCCTTTAAAACTTTAGGTGTTGGTGTATTTGCAAGAGAAATCGCTTCCTTTTTTCCAGGCCAAGAAAGTTGATATCTATCATAATCTTCATTTATAATCTGACCTTCCAGCTCCTGTTTGAGCAATTCAAAATCTATAGACTTTATTAGCTTACCGTTTTCATCTTTTGCTTCTTTAATAACATTAGGAAATAGCTGACCAACCTTTTCAACATTTGACCTAATAAGACCATCCAACTCTATTGAAACTCTTTCCATAATTCCCTCCCAGTATTCTAACCATTTCTAAAACAAACAAAGGCTATTGATATATTATTAAAATCAATAACCCCATCAGCTTTCAGTTAATTATTCAAAATACTTTTTATTGTGCTTTCTTTTTGAAAAGAGTAAAACTCTTCAGCTTCTCTTTGTCGGTAACCGCAATATAAACTTCGGCAATCAGCAGCACTATTATAGAAAGAATCAGTACAAGAATTATTAAAGGATATTGGCCTCCAAACCCGCTTCTAGAAGTATGCTTGATCAATATACCAATATATGCCCATATTACGACAATACCATAGCCTAAATTCTGATTTTTGAACATAGTAAATCCAGCAATGGCAAGTCCAACACTCAAAACTGCTATAGTCAATACCCAATTATAGCCGTTCCCACCTAAACTAACAAAAAACGCAGTTGCATTTGCAATGGTTGCTACGGTAATCCAGCCGAAATAAACGCTGAAGGGAATCCTTATAAAAATCTTCTCCCTAGTTGAAAGTTCTGCCTTTGCAGTATTTAAATTAATTAAAATAAGGCAGACAAGGATAACTGCCATCAACACTATGGATATTCCAATTGACTTATAGTGCCATACAAACATCCATCCCGTATTTGCCATGGATGATATTGTAAAGAGTACTCCTATCTTTTCTATCAAGTCTTTACTAAATGAACTGTCTTTATTGCATAGGAAGCCAAATTGGTATAATATGTAGCCTGTCAGCAAAACGTAGATAACTCCCCAAACTGAAAAAGTCAGCGGTGCAGGAGCAAAAAGATTTGGGTATGAATCTGAAACTTCTCCTGTTGTTAGTCCGTTAAACGGTATAATATTCGCAAGGGCATTAACAACAATCATAACAATGAACGTAACTGTTGTATGCACCTTAGTAAAAGTACCCACAGTTGAATCTCCCATAAGTAGCACTCCTTTATGATTTGATATAAGTCTTATAAACTTTTACAGGCATACTTTCCCCACATATAACTATGGAATCACCTTATTGAATTTATAGTATCACAATATAGTTTTTTCAACAATATAGTTTTTATTTTGAATTTAAGATTGGTGAAGCTTGACTCTGAAAACTAAAAAGTAAAAAAATCGAGCAGGGATTTAGCCTTCTCGATTTATACGATTATTCACAAAAAGTTTGTTTATTTAGCAAACATCTATCCTGAAAGTCATATAGTAAAAGCTTTACAATACACTTTTTGAGAAGATATTATATATAAGATACAGCAATTACAGCAATATCTCCAATCTTATAAGCCTTCCAAGTATATTTACATCTAGGCAGTATCTGTCACAAGGCTGCCTTTATTGCTTATGAGCAAAAGTCTTCCGCCTTCAATATTTTTTATCTGTCGGACTGCTCTTTTACCCTTATAATCTACAAAGAAAATCCCATCTTTGTCCATGTCGTGTATATTATGAACCAATACACGATCTCCATTCAAAATCCTAAAGCCTGCCATATCATTGTCTTCAATGATAAGATAGAAGACCTTATCCTTTGCAAAGCCTTCAACTTTATTATTTATTATGGGCAACTGCTTCAACTCTGCCTGTCTTTCCATCTTGTAGTTATAAACCGGCACCGTCATAAGAACTCCTGCAAGTGCATCATTCCAAATAGCCTGTACAGGTTTTTCAACTACTTTAACTACATTCTTTTGCGGTTCTGGCCTATACGCCTTTTCTTCAGCCTCATAAACATCAAGTTTGCCTACTTCTCCGCGCAGTACTTTAGAGAATTTCTTTATCAAATCCTCATTTAATATTCTTCTTCCTGCCTCCACTTCTATTATAAAGCTTTCAGAAACACCCATAGTTTTACCAAGCTGTTTTTGTGTAATTCCAAGGTCCTTTCTCAACTTGCTTATCTCTAAGCCCATTCTATTACTCATACAACCCTCCACATATATTTAAGTCAATTTTAAATGTGCAAAGATTACCACATTTCTAAAACATAGTTTTGCAGTCCGTTTATACCAATAAATTCACCCTTTATTATACTAACACAGTCTGCTTAACATTAAGAACACTCAGAAACGCTTGCACTGCACATGGGTCAAATTGTGTACCTGAATTGTTTTTCAGCTCTTCTACGACCTCATCTATTTTCATGCCCTTCCTATAAGGTCTATCCGACAACATTGCATCAAAAGAATCCGCCACACATAGGATTCTCGCCTCAAGCGGAATATTATTTCCTTTAATACCACTCGGATAGCCTTTCCCGTCAAATCTCTCATGATGGTATTTTATCGAATCAATCAAGTATTCAATTCCAGCTAACGGTTCAAGTATGTCAACACTATAATCCGAATGCTTGTGCAGTAAGTATCTGTCATCATCTGTTAGTGGACCGCACTTGTTCAATACCGATTCAGGAATCTCTACCTTGCCGATATCATGCAACAAAGCCGCTATTTTAATCAGTCTTATTTTCTCCTCACTAAGACCCATAGCTTTTGCAATCATTACCGAATAGTCCATCACACGTTCCGAGTGCCCTAATGTGTATTTGTCTTTTGCTGATACCGTACCTAGAAGCGCCCTTAACCCACCAAATAGTTTTTCGTCAGAATCAAAGAAATATTTTATATCTTCAAACACGTCTCTATATATCTGAACATTATTTCTTCCCATGTTTTTTGCTTGGTATAGTGCGCTATCCGCCTGCATAATCAATTCATCCTTTGTTTTAGCAAGTTCAGGATATATGGAATAGCCCGCTGATATGGTAACTTTGTGCGTCAAGTCAAAAACTTCATCAATATCCAACATCTTATCAAATACTTTTCGTATTTGCTCAATTACCGATAGTATTCTCTCTGAATTTGCTTCCGGTAAAAGAATGGCAAATTCATCTCCTCCATACCTACATACTATATCTTGTTCACCTGTTTTAGAGAGGAACAAGTTTGAAGATTTAGATAGCAGCAAATCCCCTGCTTTATGCCCATAATTATCATTATACTTTTTGAAGTTATCTAAATCAATCATAAGCATACCTAAAGTGCTGTTGGTTTCGTCAGCTTTTTTTATTTCGTCTTCAAGCCTTGTTTGAAAGTACCTATGGTTATATAGTCCGGTCACACCATCTATATTTGCAAGAAACTCTAGCCTTTTTATGTTCTTTCTTGCCTGCTCAAAAATATAGGCAACCATAATACATGCAACTATAACTGCAATTCTTGTAGCCGATAGACAATATAGTAAACCTGCAGTTTTACCGGTAATATAAAGGAGATTCTCAAAGTTTTTCTTAAAAACTTGTACATCAAACATTGAACTTACATCCACTATTTTTGAATAATCATTCAACTGTTTTGTCATTATTGATATTCCATTTGTCAATTGTTGTGTGTTATTAGCTAGCTGCATTGACATTACCCTTGCCATATACATCATTTTCACAGATGCAATAGCATTTGTTGGTACACATAACAAAACCCCCAAATATCCGTACCTGTAACAGAAAAAAATCGACAGACCTATTTCAAAAATCCCAGCAAAAGCCCTAGCACTTATAATAAGTGTCCCAGATGCTTGCAGGGCTTCAACAGCAAGGTACATAACTGCAAGAATAATGAAAACTGGAGTTATTCTATCCTTTATTAAACCCCAAAAATTAAAATATGAAATAGATTCTCTTTGCAAACCGTTCATTCTCATATTTACTTTAATATTCATATCATTCATCGCAAGAATCCTTTTCTTTTTTGACTTAATGCATCCTCTTAATTGTTACACACAAAATCATTCCTAAATATCCTAAATGC
>CAYXPB010000148.1:8340-12556 GCA_964466645.1 uncultured Acetivibrio sp.
ATATAAATAGAAAGCCCAAAAAAACTTTTGCTGCTTGCATCAAAATAATATAAAAACAACTAATAACCAAAACAGAAAATCTCAATGATAGTCTCTCTTTTGACACAGTTAACAACACCGAAACCAAACTGCTTAATATCGAAAATCGTCATCCTTGCAAATAACTGCATTTTCAATGGCTAAGAAACATATAGAACTAATTTAATTCAGATTTTATTTACAGTACATATATCATACACTAAAATAAGGACAAATAAAAGTGTTATTTTTACAGTTTTGGTGATTTCAAAAAAATTTTATCACAAATACTGCTACAGATATTTACAAATCCATAATTTTACCATAAAATAGTCATAGAAACTTGAATTTGAGAATTTTACTATCTTATAGGGAGAAAATTATGAACTATAATTTGTTTTATTTTATATTACCATCGATATCTGTTGTTTTTTCGATGTCAATGATATTATTTTCATTTATACGAGGTAAAAAAAGCACAACTTTATATTCCTTCATTTTTTGCCATGTAATTATGACAATATGGACCGTTGGTCAAATACTCGAAAATGTCAGTACCAACGAAAATCAAAAGTGGGTTTCGACAATAATAAAATACTCTGCGATCACATATATGAGTGCCTCATGGTTTATATTTACGTTGCTATACACTAACAGAGTTAAAAATTTCCGAAAAACCTGCGCTGTAATATTTTTGCTCCCTGTAATTTTTAACCTTGCAGTATTGACCAATAGATACCATTATTTATTCTTTTCCGATTATTCGATGAAATCAAAAACCTATGGCATCCTTTTCTGGGCACACACCTTAGCTTCGTATTCCTATCTCATTATTTCAATAGTTATTCTATTAATTACGAGGTTTAAATGTATTGAAAAATATAAAATTCAATATGTATTTTTAGCCATATCCATTTTTATTCCTACAGCTTTAAATTTACTTTATATATCGAGAATTATCAGACCAGGCACTGACTCTACGCCTATAGGCTTTGTTTTCTCATCGTTTATTTTCTTTGTTGCTGTATTCAAATATCGTTTTCTAAATATTTTGCCCGTTGCAATTACGAATATTCTCGATGCAATTCCACAAATAATCATAGCTTTAGACACTAATAATGAGATTAGTTATGCTAACAAGGCATTTCGCACATTTCTGCCCAAATATAAACCTTCTGTACAAAATAATATTATTGTTTTTAAGGAGTATTTTAGAAAAAAAGTTTATATAGACAAAAAAAATCTGTTGGTTATGGATCGAATAGCATCATCAGGAGAAAATCCTTTCACTGAAGAATTAGAGTTTAAATGGCCAAATTTAAATAGAACAATAATCTTTCAGGTTAATGCTATACCTATACATGAAAAAGGGACTTTTATAGGTAAAGTTATAATATTTAGTGATGTAACGGAATATAAACATTTAATTAACGAAAATATACAGAAAAACGAATCGCTATCACTGATGGCTCAAAAATTATTAGAGGTAAATCTTTTCCGCAGTGAAGCTTCTCCTGTTAGTGAGGAATCTCTAAATCCCATTAGTGATAAAAGCTTTGTGGCACCTCAGAAAACAATTCCAAGTGGAAAATAGTATACGGTGTTTAAAAAAGCAAAGGGAATCGTAAATACAAATTTACGTTCCCTTTAGAATTAAAACCCATTTTATTATCTATAATTCTCTAACAATACTTTTAGAACAATTACTTAATGTATTCATCATACCATTCACTAATTGTTTGAACATCAAGCTTACCTTGTTGCACATAGTTGTCCACGTAATCCACGATTTCTGCAAAGGATTCTGTAGATATTGCATAAACCTCTATTGGAACATCCTCAACTTGATGCAGCATAAACATAATTGATGAACCTGTCTCAACCGCTCTATCAATTTCACTCTTTATCCAATCCATAGATAAGTCTTTACCTACAGGTATACATTTAAGTTTGTACATGTTCTCAACAGGTACAGGCTGTATTCCTGTAAGTGTTGTCCTTGCAGATTTAATTCCGAGATCTCTTATTACACTAATGAGGGATTCATCAAAGCTTCCCTGAGGATAACATACATGTTGAGCTGCTCTTGTCCATCCATTTGACATTAACCAGTCCTGACAGAATAAATACTCTTCTCTCTTCTCATCATCTGTTAAAACAGTTATGTCATCAAAATGGCTCCTTGTATGGTTACCGATATCCCAACCCTCGCTGTACATATAATTCAATTCCTCAGGATACATATACTCACGTTCACCACTTGTTGCAAGTGCATGGGTAGCCCATAAAGTACCTTTAAATCCTTTTGCATCCATTAATGATTTTGCTTCAGTCAATACATCATACCATGCGTCATCAAATGTAAATAGAAGTTTTGATTTTCCTGCAACGTTATATGCAACTTTATCAAGGTAAACTGATGGTCTAAATCCATCCTTTGCATATACAGTTATTTTTATGCTCTTAATGTTTTCCCAATCTGCTGTTCCTACCGAACTAAAATCACTGCTTCTTCTTACAATCTTATTCCAACCACTGTATAACTCATAAGAACCGATGAAGTTTGCAAAATAACTTGAATAATATACATCATCAGTATACATAGTTATGCTTAACATTGAAATTTCCTCTGTATTTGGAATATATAGATTAAATTCTATGTTTTCCATAGAGGACAAATCATAGTCAGTTGTATAGTGTTTTTGTAAGAAGAAATTAAATCCACCCTCTGGAACCTGTGAAGTCAATTTTATAGAACCACTACCAGATACACTATGAGTGCTGATTTGAGCAGTTGATCTTCTAAAATCATAAGAAGAATCTATAGCATCAAACTCTTCCATAACAGTACCAGCAGAAGTTTGCATTGAAGTTCCGGTCGTCGGTACATAAGACTCTATCATTGTAGGTTCAGGTGTAGGCACAACTGTAGGCGTTGGAGATTGAGTAACAATAGGTTCAGGTTCAAGACCCATATACTCATTGTACCATTCACTAATTGTAACAACATCAATTAACCCTTGGCTGCTCTTACTGTTTACATATTCAACTAGCTCTCTAAAATACTGAGTTGATAATTCAAATCCTGAAGCAGGATTATTTTCAACTTTATAAGAATTTAGAATTATTGTTGAACCTGTAACAATCGCTCTGTCAATCTCTTCTTTAACAAAGTCAATATCTATATCCTCACCAATGGATATGCTTTTCAAGCTGTATATGTCTTCAACAGGAGTTGATTGAATTCCATAACTCGTGTGTCTAGCAGTCTTTGCTCCCATTGATTTGACTATTTCTTTAATTTCGCTGTCATAGAAACCCGAAGGGTAAGTAACATTGTATGCTCCTCTAGACCAGCCGTTATTTATTAACCATTCTTGTGCATTAAGGTACTCACTGGTTTTAGTTTCAGTAGTATGTCCATCAATTTTCGAAGGGTGTGATTCGGTGTGATTTCCTATATCCCATCCTGAGGTATATAGCTCATTCAAGTCATACTTGTCAAGGAATGCAGTATCCCCAACCTCTATAATGTTCTTTATAGGCATTACACTTGCTTCAAATCCCACTTCATCAAGTATTGGGTAAGCATTCTGCTTAATAGAATAATATCCATCTTCAAAGGTAAACATCAACTTAGGTAAACCTTTAACGTTATATGCTATTCTATCAACATTTACATATACATCACTGGCATTTGTATATACAGCAATCCTCATACTTTTAATATCGCTCCAATTTGCATCTGAACCGGAGGCAGCAAAATCACTTTTTGACCTTCTAATCTTATTCCATCCGTTTGTAAGCGAATAATTTCCAATAAAGCTTGAAAAATAAGAATTATAATTCACATTATCAGTAAAGAATGCTACTCCTATCGAACTGACTTTTGTAACATCTGGTATGAATACATTGATTTCAAAGTTTTCAAGATCAGATAAGTCACGGTTAAATGAATGCTGTTCAATTGTGAATATATCTTCTCCAGACGTACCCTGAGATGAAACTTTCAAAGATTCATTTCCAGAGGTATAGTTTGTTTTATCTACCACTATATTGGCATTTTGTAACAAATTCCAATCTGTTGTGGAATCCCCTTCTGAAAGTGTTATCCCTTCAGATAAAAGCAAATTAACAGCAGTCGGTGTTGCAGTTGGTGTTGCAGTTGGTGTTGCAGTTGGTGTTGCAGTTGGTGTTG
>CAYXPB010000149.1:0-12530 GCA_964466645.1 uncultured Acetivibrio sp.
TTGATTTTAGTAGTGAAAAACAGAATTTAATATGATATTATGAAAAAAGCAAATATCTATCTATTCTGAAATCGGCTCAAACAGGTTTGAATTCTATGATGTACAAAACGCAGAAAAACTTGGTGAAGTGAGCAATAATATAGATAAATTTTTATAAAAAAATATATAACATAAATTCCATATTTTTTTGGGGGAGAAAAACTATGAAAAAAACCATTTCACTATTGGTTATTTCAATATTAATTATTGAAATAATGCTTACATCTATTGGTCACAACTATGTACTCGCTGACGACTTAAGTAACAGGAAAGCTACCTTTGATGACATTGCCGGGCATTGGTGCCAGGAATTTATCGAAAAGTTTACCGAACGCAAATGGGTTTTTGGATATGATGACGGACTGTTTTATCCGGACAAATATGTTACCAGGGCAGAGTTTACAGCAATGGTAGTAAAAATATTCAAAAAGACAACAAGGCAAAGTGACAGCGCTTTTATTGACGTTAGTAAGAATGATTGGTTCTACAATGCTGTAACCTGTGCAGCAGACGAAAATCTTATTAAAGGATATGAGGATGGCACATTCAAACCTCACAGCAATATAAGCAGACAGGACGCAGCTGTCCTTACGGCAAAGCTTTTTGATGTGGATTTCTTTAAAGAAGCAGCGGACTTTAAATTTAAGGATGAAGACACATTTCCCGAGTATTCCTTTAAAAGTATAAAAAACCTGGCATCCCATGAAATAATCAAGGGGTATACTGATCAAACCTTTAGACCTTTCAACCTGATAACAAGAGCAGAAGCGGTCAGAATGCTTGATGTTGTTTTAAAATACGTTGAAGTACCCGCAGAAATAATACCTGATGCTCCAGCTGTAACAATGAGTGTGTCACACACTCCCGTACCTGAGCATTCACCAACTCCCAAACCAACGGCCAAAAGCAATAGCGGTAGTGGTAATTCTGTCACAAAACCAACCCCAACGCCAACTGCTACAACAACCCCAACAGCTACAACAACTCCAACTTCAACTATGAGTCCAACCCCGACTATGACTCCAACTCCATCATTGACTCCTGATCCGACTCCAACAGTAACAGGGATACCAGAGGGCAGGGTAACTGTCACTATGGATGTGTATGGAGACTTAAAACAAAACAGGACAGTTAGTTTTTCTGTATACGCAGTTTCGTTATCTAGTGAGTATCCTGTCCTTGAAGACATGACTGAATGGATTTTTGAACCTGTTACAGAGGGGATAAATCAAACTGATATTAGAACAGACACTTTAGGTTCTACAAATATGAGGAAAAATGTTATCTTTAAAAAGCCAGGTAATTACAGGATTACTGCAAGGGTGTCAAACAACATTGAAATTGCAGAGGCAGAAAAGACAATAACAATTGGCCCGGATGAAAAGCCAGTAGCAGATTTTGATGTAGGACAAACCTTTTTGCGGGAGGGGAAGGCTGCAAAAATTGAGCTGCAGGACAAGTCTTACTCGCCGGATAATGACTATATAAAACAGAGGATATGGAAAGTAAGAAGGGACTCAAATAACAATGGTAATTTTGATGACGATGAATTTGAGACAATAAGCTCTCTGAATGAGGTGAGCCCTGTATATACCACAAGCCAGGTAGGAAGATACCAGGTGGAACTTGAAGTAGTAGAAGGATTTGGGTCTGAAACCATTGACAGTTTTATTAATGAAAAAGATTACAAAAGGGCCGATACAGCTCTTAAAGCAGCAGAGTCCAAGGTATTTACAGTTGACAATACAGCACCTGAGGCATCTTTTACTATCGAGAAAAAGAAAAAACTTGATGTTGTGTTTTCAGTTGGTAAAGCTGATACCGAAAAAGTTAACAAGTACAGTGAATATATCAAAGACTTCAGGCAAAGAATGACTGACGCAGGCATAGACGCAAACATTTCAACAATTGAAACACAGACATATACAACCACCAATACCTTTGACTGGCAGGAGTATGACCACTACGGCTATGTCGACAGATACAACAATGCTGCGTGGCCCAATCCTATGGAGAAGCACATACTGTTTGATGGCAAGGACATACAGATGGTAGGGTATACAGTGACTGCTATGAAAGACTTTCTGTTTGTTCCCGACAATAATAAGACCCAGAAAACCTTTACCTTTGATATTAAGCGCGACAGCACAAACTGGCACAGTATCGAAGGAGGAGGCTTCCTTTTTAATGCCTCAATTGAAAACAACATATTGAAAGGTTATTGCATACTTATAACCCAGTATGGCCTGGTACTGGATGAAATACCCGGAATTAACCTGACAATGTTCAGAGACGGAAATTACAACCTGGTTGAGAATGCAGGTAAAAAACTTGCTACTTATGATATAGGTGATGTTTATGAAAATCATAACTGGAAAATTGTAATTGACCCTGAAAGCATAACACTCTGGGATAATGGGAATTTGATTATAGATAATTTCGCACTTCCGAATACAGACTACGGCTCCGGCTTTGGACCTATTACCAGCCATGCCAGTCACGCCTGTACCCAGATGTCTTACTTTACGTTCAAGAACATTGAAATGACTACAATCGTCGGAGAAAGCCTGACCCAGGCATTGAATGAGTTTGACTGGAGGGAAGGCGCTCAGCATCTGCTTGTAAACTTGAGCGATGAGTTGTTATTCGAATTTAATACTGATGCGAAGACTGCATATATAGCTTCGAAGCTGCTTGAAAAGGATGTGGACTTATATGCTTTGGGCAGTGAAGGAAACAGAGGGCAGTATGAAGGTGCTATAACAGGGACGGCAGGTAAAGGTGTGTTTGTCTTGAACGATGAGCTTGATGCAGCCATGAATGGTTTGGAAGAGTACGTTCTGGACAAATTTGAGCATACAGACTTTACTGTAAAAGATTATTTATTACAGGGAGAGGAAGCTGTATACAAAACATCGTATTATGATATTGAAAATGACCCTGAGTACGATATACAGTGGAATTATGTACATAACCCCGATGCATTTGAAAACAGCCAGGGTCTTGCAGTTTTCGATTCGGTTTATATGGCTGAGCCGGTAACACGGTTTGACAAAACAGGAGAGTACGCTATAAGCTTAAAAATTCGTGACAACCCTGTGGGAACGGATGATGCATTTGACGAATACAGAAGGTGGTCGGATGAAAAGCTGTCACAGAAAAAGATAGCTGTACACAGGCTGCCCACTGCCGTATTGGAAGCTAAAGCATATCTGAATGAAAACAAGGACGGATGTGTTGTACGTATAACTGAAACAGCAGCAGATTCTGACCATCAAAGCGATCCGGATTCGGGAATTATAAGCAGGGAATACAAGTGGAAAAACATAAAGGATGAAAACTGGACGTATGGGAGTTTACCGGAAACACTTCCTCTTGACAACTATTATATATTTGTCCTTGAAGTTAAAGACAAGGAAGGTGCTGTCGGCAAGCCAGCGGCACAAATGGTGTCTACGAAAATAAGTGGGGGAGAAATTGAGCCGCCGTTAGATAATGTTAATCCTAAGGTAACACTGAGCTTGAGCAAATCCTCCGTTATTTTGGGTGATACTGTAGTTATAACTGCAAATATGTCCGATAACACAGGGATAGCTTATACAAAAGCAACAATAGACGGAAAACCTGCATATCTTGATACTAAAGGCATATGCCTGTATGATACCGATAAGGTTGGAAATATTGTCATACGGGTTGAGGTTTATGATGCTGCCGGAAATTCCGCATCAGCAGAGAAGACTTTGACGGTTAAGGCAGATATGCCGCCAACGGTATCCATTTCAGCTCCGGACAAGGTTGCGGTAAATGAGATATTTACTATAACAGTAAATGCATCAGATGATGTCGGAGTAACTATAATTGAAGCAGAAATTGACGGAAATCCTGTAGTCCTCGATTCATCAAGGCGCTATACAATGACAGCTCAAAGTCTCGGTGAAATAGTAATAACAGCAAAAGCTTATGATAAGGAAGGAAAAGCAGGCAGTTTCAGTAAGACGATTACAGTAACGACTGATACAACAGCTCCGGTTGTTACTATCTCATCTACATTGTATACTGTTGCAGTAGGACAGCCTTTTACAATAACAGTAAAAGCAACTGATAATGTAGGAGTAACAAAGATTGAAGCTGAAGCCAACGGTAATTCTATAACTCTTGATTCAAATTTGAAGTATACCATTACGCCTGAAAACACAGGTAAGATCATTTTTAAAGCATTTGCGCAGGATGCGTCGGGAAATGAAGGAGTTGTTGAACGTGAGATAACAGTAACGGAAGATATAACTCCTCCATCGGTATCCATATCTTCAACTGCATCTACTGTTGTAACAAACCAGGCGTTCACAATAACCGTGAATGCATCTGACAATGTGGGAGTTGTAAAAGTTGAGGCAGAGGCAGATGGAGTTTCGCTGGTGCTTGATGAGAACAGGAAATGTACAATAGTACCTGATAAAACAGGCACAATTATTATCAAGGCCTATGCTTATGATTCCAAAGACAATATGGGATCAGCAGAAAGAAAAATTACTGTTAATGCCGATACTACAGCTCCGTCTGTCTCTATATCATCCACAGCAAGTACAATTATTGCCGGAAAGCCTGTTACAATAACCGTTAACGCCTCGGATAACGCAAAGGTAACGCTTGTTGAAGCAGATGCCGACGGAGTTCCGCTGGCACTTGATGAAAACAGGAAATGCATCATCATTCCAGATAAGCCCGGTACGCTTGTAATAACAGCAAAAGCCTATGATGCTGCGGGAAACATCGGCACAGCGACGAGAAACATAACGGTTCAGGAAGACACGTCAGCTCCTTACGTTTCCATATCTTCTGCTTCAAAGGTTGCGGCAGGCAGTCCGTTTACCATAACGGTTAATGCAAGCGACAATGTTGGTGTAACAGCAATTGAAACAGATTTTGACGGTGTTCCGGTTACACTCGATGAAAATAACAAGTACACTCACATACCAACAAGTGATGGAACTATTGTTATTACCGCAAAGGCATACGACAGGGCAGGAAATGTAAGTGAGGCAAAAAGAACTGTAACCGTAACTGCCGATACTGTAAAACCTGTGGTCACACTTACAGTAGATAAAGAGACGGTGAATGCCGGAGAGTCTGTAAGTTTTACTGCAACTGCAACGGATAATGTCGGTATAGCTAAAATTGAAGCGTTTTTTGAAGATAAGGAAATAATACTGGACACGGATGGAAATGCAAACTTTAAGCCAACCCAGTCAGGCAAGATCATTGTTAATGCATATGATCATAAGGGCAATATTGGAAAAGCTGAAAAGACCATAACGGTAATTGAAGTGATAGAACCGGAGGAGGATTATGAAAAACCGGTTGTCAAGCTTGAAATGAGTTCGAATGTGATTAATGTGGGGGATACTGTTACAATAAAGGTGACCGCTACCGACAACAGCAAAGTGGAATCGGTCCAGGCAGAGGTTTATGGTACACCTGTTTTGTTGGATATTACAGGAATGGGTACAGTTGAATTTGAAAAAGCCGGAATATTTGAAGTTGTGGCAAAAGCAACCGATACTGCTGGTAACGAAGGCTATGCATTAAGGGAGCTGCTAGTTAAAAATCCAGGTGATACTACACCTCCTCAAGCCTCTGTCACAAGCCCTGAGAGTAATACCAAAATATCGGCGCCTGTAGATATAACAGGTACAGCATTTGATGAAAACTTGGCAAAATACGTACTAGAATACTCCGAAAAAGGGAAAAACCAATATATAAAATTTGCAGAAGGCACTTCCAATGTAAAGGACGGGGTATTGGGAAAGCTTGATACTACAATGATGCGCAACGGTCAGTATGATATCAGATTGTCTGTGTACGATAAAGGAGGTTATGTAGTTACCTTTGTTGTTACATATACAATTGAAGGAGAGCAGAAGGTAGGCAATTTCTCAATAGGTTTTGATGATCTTACTGTTCCTGTCTCAGGCTTGCCCATAACGGTTTCACGCACCTATGACAGCCGCAGAAAAACTAAGGGTGACTTTGGAATAGGCTGGTCGATGGAGGTTCAGGATATACGCATTGAGGAAAGTGTTGTGCCGGGACAATACTGGTTGCAGGAGTCAAGCGGCGGCGGATTATTAGGTATTACTTACAATGTTTATGAGACTCAGGAGCATACAATAACTGTTGCTTATCCCGACGGGAAAGTTGATGAATTTGATATGGTACTGTCTCCAGCCACACAGCAGATTGTACAAATTCAGTGGACTAATGTATCTTTTGTTGCAAGACAGGGGACACATTCAAAGCTTGAAGCTATAGATGTTGATAATCAAGTTTATGTAATGGGCGACGGTTTAACCACATTTGATGATGAATACTATAATCCGAACAAATACAGGCTTACTACAAAAGAGGGAACTGTTTTTGTTATTGACCAGAAAAATGGTGTGGAAAGTATTACTGACACAAATGGTAATAAGGTTACCTATGGTAGAGACGGAATTAAACACTCCACGGGAAAGAGCATAACCTTTGACAGGGACAGCCAGGGAAGAATAACAAAGATAACAGATCCTATGAACAAAGTGATAAATTATGAATATGACTACTATGGGGACCTGGTAAAGGTAACCGATCAGGAAGGAAATGTTACAAGGTTTACCTACAATTCAAGTCATGGTTTGCTTGAGATTATAGATCCACGCGGAATAAAGCCTGCCCGTAATGAGTACGATGACAGTGGTAGACTGACGGCATATGTGGATGCTAATGGCAAAAGGGTTGAGTATACTCACGATGTGAATTCAAGACAGGAGATAATTAAGGACAGGCTTGGAAACATTATGGTACTATCATATGACAAATATGGGAACATCCTGGAAAGTGTTGATGCAGACGGAAATAAGACAAGTTATACATATGATAATAAAAACAACAAGCTTTCCGAAACCGATGCTCTTGGACGTACAATGACCTATACATATGATAATAACAATAATCTTCTGAGCAGTACCGATGCTATGGGAAATAAAACCGAGTATACCTATAATGCCAAGGGTCAATTACTTACTTCAAAAGATCCTATGGGAAATACAACAACATGCATATATGACAATAATGGAAATGTTCTGAGTATGATAAATTCAGATGGCAGTACTACAAAATATACATATACTTCAACAGGTAATATAGAAACAATTACAGATACAACCGGTGAAATTACGGAATATACCTATGATAAATATGGCAACTTAACAGAGGAAACGCATTCGTCAGGAAACAAAATAAATTATTCATATGACGGAAATGGTAATATTCTGACTAAGACAACAGAAAGATTAACTCCTTCGGGTGTAGAAACATTGACTACAACCTACAAGTATGATGCTTTAAACCGAATTATTGAGAGTGTTGACCCATTAGGCTTCAAAACAAAATTTGAATACAATTTTGCCGGAGAGCAGTCTGCTGTCACAGATAATCTTGGAAACCGTATCGAGTATGAATATGATATGTTTGGAAATCTTTCATATGTTTATTATCCCGATGGAACTAATGAAAAATATTCATATGATGAGGAAGGCAGGAAGCTAACCTTTACAGATAGAGAGGGAAAAACAAAAAGTTATGGATATGATAAACAGGGAAGAGTTATAAAGACTACATTCCCGGACAAAACTTTCACTCAGACAGAGTATGATGCTGCAGGACAGATTATAAAAGAAACTGATGAAAACGGAAATGCTACATATTATGAATATGATGATGGCGGACGAAACATATCCATAAAGGATGCTATGGGGTATACTACGACCTACGGTTATGACAAAAACGGTCGTAAAACAAAAATGACCGATGCCAATGGAAATACTACATTATATGAATACAACGATAAAGAACGTATCCTGAAAACCATATATGCAGACGGAACAAGCACTTTGGCCGGTTATGATGAAAGAAAACAGAAGACATATAATAAGGATCAGGCCGGAAAAATAACGGAATATAAGTACAATGCAAAAGGTAATTTAATGGAAGTAACAGACCCGCTCACAAAAATAACGGCTTATGATTACGATGTGAACGGAAACCTGGTTTCTCAGACCGATGCTAATGGTAATGTCACAAAATTTGAATATGATAAGCTTGGAAGGAAAATCAGGAATGTTTTACCTCTTGGAATGACAGAAACTACCGAATATGATTATGCAGGCAATATTATATCAGCGACAAACTATAACGGAGAGATAATTAACCATAAATATGATGTTAACGGAAATCTGATCAGGACTGTATTTCCGGATGGAGGTTATCAGAATTTTACCTACACACAGGATGGCAAGCGTAAATCTGTAGAAGATTCAAGAGGCATTACTACTTATGAGTATGATTTGAGAGACAGACTGATAAAACAGACAAATCCGGATAAGAGTTGGATTTCCTATACTTATGATGCGGTAGGAAATTGTACCGGAGTAACAGTTCCGTCAGGAACCACCAAAAATGAATATGATTCATTAAACAGGCTTGTAAAAGTAACCGCACCGGATGGAGGTATAACTACATATACCTATGACGGAGTCGGTAATAGAAAGAGCATTAACTATCCAAACGGAACTGTAACCAGATATGACTATGATAAACTTAATCGCTTGATAAAACTTGAAAATATCAGATCAGATGGCCAGATTATAGCATCCTATGTATACACCCTCGGGCCTTCAGGAAATAGAACAAAGGTTGAGGAAAACAACGGACGGGTTGTTGAATATACCTATGATGACACTTACAGGTTGCTGAAGGAGGAAATTAAGGACCCCGTTTCAGGTGACAAAATAATTGAGTATACATATGATAGCGCAGGAAACAGACTTACAAAGACGGAAGATGGAATAAAAAGTGTCTATACTTATGATAAGAACGACAGATTGCTGTCGGACGGCACTTACACTTACACCTATGATAAAAACGGCAATACATTAACCAGATCGGGTTCGGGAGAATCGGTTGCTTATACCTACAACTGGTATAATAAACTGATAAAAGCCGTTGCAACAAATGCTTCAGGAGTAAAAACCACTACCGAATACCAATATGATGCAGATGGCAATAGGGTAAGTAAAATTGTTAATGGTACAAAAACAAGTATTTATCTTGTTGATAGCAACATGGATTATGCCCAGGTTTTAGAAGAGCGGGATGAAAAGGGTAATCTTATTGTAAGCTACGTTCACGGGGACGACCTTATAAGCCAAAAAAGGGGAGATACAACAAGCTTTTACCACTATGACGGAGCAGGAAGTGTAAGGGCTCTCACCAATTCAAGTCAAAGCATAACAGATACGTATACTTATGATGCTTTTGGTTTATTGATCAACAGAACGGGTTCAACTGAAAATGAATACATGTATTCAGGGGAGCAATATGATCCTAATATAGGGTTTTATTACCTGAGGGCAAGATGGTTTGATCCATATACCGGCAGATTTACAAGTATGGATTCATGGAACGGAAGCCTATTTGATCCTCCAAGTCTCCATAAATACGTGTATTGTCATAATAATCCTGTCGATAATTCAGATCCATCGGGGCTTTTTATACTTACAACTGCATTGGCTGGTTTTGCACAAAATATGTGGGCCAGGACAGCTAATATCAGAAGTGCATTAACGACTTATTGGAAGGCACAGTCTACAATAGAAAAAGTAAAACTTGGTATTGCTGCAACCTGCGTTGCTATCGGTACTATATTTCCACAAATATCACGAAACTCCCTTAGTTATTCCTTTAAGTTGTATGAAGCTACAGGGCACAGCTGGCCGGATATAGGAATAGAAATCCGCTACGGAGACCTGAAAGGGGGACAGCGAAGACCTATAGAACTCAGACTTAAATTTGCAGCAGGGAAGCTGACAACAAGATTTACCTATGACTTAGAAAACAATAAATTTGCAGGGGTTAGTGGAGAGTTGAAAATATACAGTTATAAATTCCAGAAACTGGGCATATTCCAGATGAAATGTGATTTGGTCATGGAAACCACAGGAGCCTTTTCGCAAAAGAAAGAAAGTTTTCCGTCAATTGCGTTACTGGGTATAAACTTTTCTTTAGGCATAGGAGTTGGGAAAATTGGTGAGATTGCGCATACAGTAAGGTCTCCAAGGTTTGATATACCTAATTTAAGGTTTGCCGGAGGATTTGCAGATTAAAATTGGTTTTAATTCTTTCTATTGTAGTTATAAAGAGTCCAGGGGGATGTAAAATGGTAAAACTCAGGCATCATTGTCTATTTAAGAGGGTTAGCTTGACAGAGGGTGAAAATAATGCAGAGATAGAAAGGAAATTTCTGGATTTTACCATAAATGGTTACTGTAGATTGGAATACATGCCACACATTGTAAACGGGACAGGGGGACCACTATATCAAATTATTATAAACAATGAATTGTTTACAAAAGCTATAGTCCATGAAGTTAACATGGATAAGCGTACAATTCATTTTACCAACCCGTACATTAAGATGGAAAGGGATTGGCTATTACATAATTATAAGGTGTATATAAGTGATGAAGTTATGTACACCTGCGAAAAGAAAATATTTGAACGTTATTATAGGATTGAGATTCCCAATAAGAATTTCTTTGTACATTCTCTTTCTATAGCAGTTGCTCTAGACATGTTAAGTCATTTAGACTAGTAATATGTCAGCGTAAAAAATTTATATAATTTAAGGTATATTTATGTTACGGGACACCAGGGAAGTCCGACATCCGGATTTCCCTGGAAACTGTTTTTTGGTTTCTGCAGCTTATGATAAAAAGACAACATATGTAATTCTGGTAAGCAGTTCTATATTAATTTTTTCTTAATTTCAAGAGATGAAAACAGAATAGGAATAGATAGCAGTAGTCATTTTGGATTAATGTGCCATGTTGCAGACGAGATAGCTGATTTTATTGATCTGAGCCTATTTAAGAGGGTTAGATTTACAGATGGTGAATACAATGCGGAGATATATTTACCAAAGGGCATTTTTGTTACATATGTAGTTGTTTGATAATAAAAAATGTTATTAATATTTTAATACCGTTACCCGATATTTTATATATGGATATGTAAAATTAAGGAGGAATTTTGACATGACCTTAAATAATGATATGAAGAACTCTGCAAATACCGATAAACCCATAAAACATTATAGAACAAAAAAGTTATTTGGAAATAAATACATTAAGGATTTTAAAGATTGGAGAATAGGGTCAAAAATAGCTGTATGTTTTTCTATACTCCTACTTTTAGGCTTGGATACATTACATATTCAGATTCGTCATCAGCCTTAAGAAACAGTATAAATACATTTTCCGTCAACAATACATAGTATGCGGCAAAGATTTTAGAGGCATATTTAGAGAATTTTATTTCGAATCTTGAAGCGGTAGCAGCGAGACCGGAGGTTCGTACAATGGAATGGGAAAAGCAGGAGGCGGCTCTTGTTAGTGAAGTAAAAAGACTTGGATACTTTAGGCTGAACATAATAGATCTTACGGGAAGTGCCCGTTCCACTGACGGAAATCTTGCTGATTTGTCTCAAAGAGATTATTTTATTAAAGCTGCTGCCGGTAAAGGTAACATAAGTGATCCTCTGTTGAGTAAATTTGACGGGAAGATGGTCATGGTAGGAGCAGTTCCAATAAAAGATGAAGATGGAAAAATAATTGGGGTGTTGTCTGCAACAGTTGACTATACTACATTGAGCGACCTGGTTGCAGATATTAATATGGGGTATGGCGGATATGCCTTTGTCATGAATAAGGAAGGATTAACTATTGCACATCCTAAACCGGAATACATAATGACCGATTTTGGAAGCTTCGAAGGAGTAGATTCCGAAGAATCATTAAAAAGCCTGACAGAAATTCATAAAGCAATGGCTAGCGGGGCAAAGGATTATGGAGAATATGAGTATGGTGGTGAAATAAAATATGTTGCTTATGCTCCAATAAACGGGACAGATTGGAGTATTGGAATTACAGCAGAAAAGTCCCAATTGTTTGCTCCTGTGGAAAGAATGAAACGTCAGGTAATTTTGGTAATTTTTATATTTTTGATATGCGTAATAATGTTCAGTTTGGAAATTGTAAGAAGATTGGTGAAAAAACCCATTCATAAGCTTATAGAAATATCGGACAGGATAGCTGTGGGTGATGTTGAGGTAAGCATAGACAATGATTCCTATGATGAGATAGGGATATTGATGAACAGCTTTGGGCAAATTATTCAAAGCACTAGAGAACAAGCTTATGCTGTGGAGAAAATATCAAAAGGAGACTCAAATGTAAAGGTTGAAATGCGTTCCGATAAAGATATTCTTTCAAAAGGCTTGATACTTATGACCGATACCTTAAATAAGCTTGAAAATGAGACCAGTAAATTGACTGTAGCGGCACTAGAGGGAAATTTACAGCAGAGAGGAAGAACAGGGGATTTTAGTGGAATTTACA
>CAYXPB010000150.1:0-12374 GCA_964466645.1 uncultured Acetivibrio sp.
TTTTTACCTACTAAGACCAAAGGCTAAAATGCAAATTCCTATACTATCAAGTTATATTTAGTGCAAATAAAACTCTATGGGTAATATTTACTCTAAAACATTAAATAAACTAAATAAATCTTTCTGTGGTATCATATGCATATTTTTATGTTGGAAATAGACTTTGACTAATTAC
Organism: uncultured Acetivibrio sp.; assembly: GCA_964466645.1. Classification (GTDB taxonomy): domain Bacteria; phylum Bacillota; class Clostridia; order Acetivibrionales; family Acetivibrionaceae; genus Acetivibrio. The sequence goes on from CAYXPB010000150.1 coordinate 176, forward strand.
TTAGAATATTGAATTATTATCTGGAAAAGATTATATAGTTTTTACTTATATTAAAATTATAGTTTCAGTGGTTATTGCCAAGTACCATTTTAAAATCCGTATAGTAAATTCATTTAAATATTTACCATATATCCAGTAAATTTAAAACATATTTGAGTTTTCTTTCTCATATATTTATCAAAATTTCTCTTGTTTTTGGTAAATTTGTGGAGCTTTCATTTTTTTAAAGACAAATACTCATTCAACTCGTCTTATAATTTCAATATCTGTTTTCCCTTCAATTATTACTTCTACTGTCTCAATAAGCCATTCTAACTTTAAGGCTCTTGACATACCAAACAATCCTAACACCCGATCTATCCGCTCATTTTTCAATTTCTGAATAAAGCCTTCAATATTAGCTTTTCCATAGACTTTATTGATAATAAAAGTGGCTTTTATCAAGCTTTAATGAAAGGTTTTAATAAATCCTGATATATGCCTCATAAAACAAATCAACTGGCTTGTCTGCTTGTCTGATTTTAACTCTGCTAATCTTCTAATAACATCATAATTGTAATTATACAAATAATGTTATAGAATAGATATTATTCAAGGCACAGAACTTCTATAAAAATTATTTCGGGAGGTTTGAAATGAAAAAACAAATATGTTTTAACGTAAAGGTATGTATAGTTACTATAGTTTTATTATTTATAATCACAGGTTGTAATAAAACTGCTAAAGTTATTGATACTTCTTACTTCATCAGTACTTCAGCAAAATATGGTTACAATCTCACAGATGTTAGTTCAGATCCGAGTATAGATTTAGAAGCATTATTCGGCTATAAAGTATTAGAATATTATATGCTAAATTCTGAAGACATTAGTATTGGATTTATTAGGAGTGACAATCTTGAAAATGCTGAAGGTATTTATACTGATATAAAAAATGACCGAAAACAAACCTTTGAATCTGAAGGTTCACAAGGTGTTGAATCAAACAATGATTTATCAAACAAATATGTGTTAGATACAGATGATTGCTATCTTAGCATTATACGCAAAGAGAAAATGGTATTCTTTGTTGTTGCAATGCCTTCAGAGACAACAAATGCAAAAAAAATGATTAACGAAATTGATATCTAACATACTAGACATTTTAAGAAACAACCTATGCAATATTTATAGCTCAAAACCCATCACAGAAGCTTTAAGAGCTTCAAAACAGGGGACATTATCTGCGGTGCAAAAAATGTAAATCAATTTTTCTGAAATGGCAATTGACCAGTTATTTTTTTGAAATCACCTTATTACAATATAAAAAAATAGCAATTCAGAATACGAGTTTTAAATATTTAGTTTAAAACATCTGAAAAAAGAACACCAACCGCTGTAAAGTAAAGCGGTTGGTGTTCCTTTTTAATTTCTTTAAAACTAATTTATAAAGTCTATTATATGGAGGAAATTATCAATTATTGCAGCTGTCTCAGCTCTTGTTATATTGAATTTAGGATTTATCCTTCCATCATAACCTTTTATAATTCCCTTTTGAATTGCAAGTGCTCCACTGTCTACTGCCCAACTACTAAACTCACTACTATCAGTAAACTTTGAAAGAGCTGACTCTTTATTTATCTCTAACGTTTTAATATCTTTTTGTATTAGACTGTATGCGTTTATAATCATTGCTACAGCTTCTTCTCTGGTAATTTTATCGTTAGATCCAAACAAATTATCTCCTTTGCCATTAACAATACCATACTGTTTAGCAGTTGCAACTGTCTCATAATACCAATCCGAATCCTTTATGTCACTAAAAGAATTTCTTCCAGTTGACTTTAGACCCAATGACTTGACAATCAATGTTGCAAATTCTGCTCGTGTTATGTCACGATTTGGTGAAAATTGACCATTGCCTACGCCTGAAATAATACCCCGATTTGTCATAGATTCAACAACTGGTTTACTCCAATGATTATCGGTATCAATAAAGGAATTAGCAATTTTTTTCATATAAAAAGTAGAATTGCTAACAGTCTTAACCTTTGCATAATTTTGACCGTTTATTTCTACCCACTTAAACGGAACACTTATGCTACTACCGTCTGTATTTACAGCCACTGCAGATGTCATAGTTTTATCTTCAATAGGAAGATAAACCGAGGAATATTCAGATAGAGTGTTAATCTCTTTCCCATCTATTGATATACTCAAATTCACAGGTGCACTAGGTGATGTAAACGAGTTATCTGTAATACTACTTTTTTCAAGCTTTTTAATTGTTATTGCAACAAGCTTATCTCCAGAGACTCCATCAATAGGTAATGCTGATAGTGGCATCTCAAATGCTCCAAACTTGGTTTCGATATTTATAGTACCATTTTTCTCTGCCATTGCTGCAACAGAATCCACAATCATTTGAGTTGCAAAAGTATGGACTGACTCATCCGAAGTATTGATCCTTAAAATTGGATTTAACTCTGTTAATAGTGAATTTATTTTAGCATTATCAACAGTTGCAGTTGCAATTCCATTATCCATTAATAATGTACCATATGAAGTAGCTACTGTCTTTTTAACTTCTTCTTTTATCGGTGCTTTATCTGATTCATCATCTGTTTTCGAATCTCTGGAAGAACCTCCTGATGATCCTCCTGATGATCCCCCGGATGTTTTTGCTGACTTAACGGTAACCTCACAAGATGCAGTACAACCTCCATCAACAGATTCAACAGTAATTATGGTTGTTCCAATTGATATAGGAGTAACCTTTCCATTATATACACTTGCAACCACTGTATCACTTGAAGACCATTTTAATTCCTTGTTTGTTGCATTTTCAGGAGTTATAGAAGCAGATAAATCTCCTTCTTCACCCAAGACAAGGTCCAGTTTTTCTTTGTCAAGAACTATTCCGGTTACAGGTATTGCTATTGTATAAAATGAAAAACTTATGTCACTATCAATCATTCCATCCTTAACCGCAACAGCTTTCAAGTTTGTATTACTTGTAAGTACAAAAGGCTCAGTATATTCAATTCCATTTGAACTTGAAGGCGTACTTCCGTCAAGTGTATAGTATACCTTTGCATCAGGATCATAATCGCTAAATGAAACCAATACACTGTTTACATATGTATCTGTTCCAGGTACTGCTACAGGACTTTCCAACTGGGTGGCTCCATTATAAAATATATTTAGTGAGTTTGAAATTACATTAGCTTCATCATCAAGTATTCTAATACTTAAGGCATTGTCCTCACCTAAAGAACTAATATCAAGCTCAAAAGAACAGCTGTCAAGAGAATCTAGTGATATACTTTGTGCCATTTGATTGTCATAATTGCCTTTACTGGAAATTATAATTGTACCGGAAACAGGTTCTGGTAAATTATTATCAACATTGAACAATAAAGCATTTCCAACAAGAGCACCATTGGAAATAGTGATACTGTCTTCGGGCATTCTAAGCAAAGAGTAATTATATAATTCTTCTTCACTTCCATGAACACCAACATAAAACAAAGAATCTCCATTTAAAAAACTTTCATTTGTAATTGGTATAATAAATTCAATAACTCTTGAAGATAAAGCAGGTATTGATTCAACTGTTTGTGTAAATATTGGTGTAGTATCAATACTGTCTGCGTAAATATTAACATTTAAGGTACCTGAAGCAGAGTAGCCATTATTAATAATTGTTGCAGTCAAAGTACGCTTGTTACCCATACCGGTAATCTTTGGTTGCAGTAACTCTACAACTGCATTTCCAATGGTTACATCAGCACTATTATTTTCCAGTTTATCATCGATCATATCTATCGGCTCAAGGGTAAGGGTGAGGTTATGCTTATTAATGCTTTCCGGCAAAGTATATTGTACATCTATATAGTCTCCCTCCCCGGAAGCAAGTGGAGTTTCCACCAATACCTTTGATAGTAAACCGCTTTCATTCGAAATGTTGACATAGAAACCTGAAACAGGTAGCTGCCCTAGATTCTCTACATATGCACCAAAAGTTGCAGTTCCGTTTGGTTTTATATCACTTTCATTATATGAAATTTCACTACCAAAAGCCAAATCACAGGAAGGTATAAGCTTAGCAACAACAAGCTTAGCTTCACCTATTGCCTCTAGCTCTGGATTGCTCTCAATATCATTTACTTCTGCTGACATATAAGACAGCTGGAAAGTACCGTCTTCACTTGCAAAACCTGATGTTTGGGTTATCCTTCTGACATCATCTGTAATTTGCACCGGATTTCCCCACTCGCCAGATGTATTGAACATTCCGACTAATTGAGTTGTAAAACCGGAAGATTCTTCCCATATTATTGCTTTATTGTTTTGGTTCACCATTACTTTAAAGTTATCGCCAACATAATCCCCTATTTTTACTGGCTCTATATCACGAATACTTTCACTATAATAAAGAGCATCTCCTGAAGACCAATACAGACTAGCTTTACCATTATTATTTACAAGTACAGCATTGTTGTCTGCTACATCATTATGAGTTATTATAATCGGTGCTTCGTTCCCTATTACCAACATTAGCTCTCTATCACCAATGGTCTCGAGGTTATTATCAATATCTTTCGTACAAACCACAACATTTTCTGTACCATCAAACGCAGAAGATAACTGTCCAATATATCCGGCATCTTCAATAATAGGTAAAGCATCACTCCACTCATTTCCATTAAATTCTGAACGATAAACCGAATTTGATACTGTAATACCAAATGCGTCATTCGCACTGTTCTTAGTCCATACAACTGCTGATTTACCATTTCCGGAGCTAATAACCGGTGCATTATCTAAAGCATTATCTGCTTTCGTCAATGCTTGTGGACTATCAAAAGTCTCACCGTTAAATTTTGAAACCTTAATTCCAATATTTTTGCTATATTCTTCAAGTGTAACTTCTTCAAATACTTTTTCAGCATTTTGCCACGCAACTAATACATCATTGCCACTTCTAGAAAGCATTGGAGAAAAATCGGCTGTTCCATCATCATCTACAAGTTCAGGCCCTGACCAAACATTTCCATTGTATATGGAATAGTACAATCCTGTCCTGTTTTCTGAACTTCGGCTCGCTATATCTCCAATATAAACCAACAAAAGTTTATTATTACCTAAATCGATTATTTGTGGCTCACCATAAGGATATGCACTTTCCACTAAATCAGTAGTCTTGTAATTTGAATCAGCATTAAACCCAAAGGGTGATAGAGTTTTTGAGTCGGTCCCTACCCATTTACTATCCTTCAAATAATCTCTTGACATCAATTCCATAGAGTTGGGTTCAATAGACATAGAATCATATGAACTGGAAGTATAATCCTGTGGGTATATATTAAAAGTACCTAGGGGATAAGTATTTTTACCATTAATAAAGAGAAGAGCCTTATACGTTAGGTATACATTCCCAGATAATGAAAGTTTAAAATCATTTTCCGCTTTGAATTTTCTAGTAATAGGCAATTCTATTGTTGCCTTTATATTACCCTCCAAACCCGCTTCTACTTTTGCTATTAAAATATCTCCTCCAACTCCAAGAGATGGAGAAAGCTTGGCTTCAATTTTTCCAGACACATCAATACCATCAGATAATACTCCACTTGTACGTAGTTTTAATTTGAACCCGGTCTGTAGGCTTCCAGTTATGCCGAATTTAAGATAAACAACTGGAGCAGCAGGAAAATTATACTTAAACTCAAGACCAGCCTCTGCAAGAACACAAGCTTCGCCTCCTGAAAGAACATACCTGCCATTGGAATAAACAAATTCAACATAACCAAATGCTGTCTTATTGGCAGTAACTGCCCATGGACTCTTTTTGGATACAAAATTTCTGTATTTATTATAAAAATCACGGTTTGTCTTTTTTCCTACCATTGACATTAGATCTTTGATTTCTTTATATGTATCTTTTCTGAGCTTTTTAGCTTCCTCTGTAAGAGTTCCATCCGGATTGGTGTCGTTGGTTTTTGTTGCACTACTCATATCTCCAAAATATGCAACAAATTTATCACTTGTAACATCATATACTAATTTTACACTATCCCCAAATTTTAACTGCATTCCGACGTTTATGTTAAAAAGAGGAAATTTATGTCCTCCAAAACTTATAGAAGGCCCGGGAACATCTTGACTAAAATCCACTCCATTACCAAGAGTCAATGTTGGTTGCTGCTCCCTAACTGTAACTGAACATGAAAATTGCTTATTTCCATCTTGAGCAGTTGCAGTAATTAAAGTAGATCCTGCTCTTTTTCCAACTACCCTTCCACCTGAAACTGTTGCCACATCTGGTCTACTTGAAGTCCAACTTTTAATTTGCTTGTTTGAAGCATTTTCAGGGTAATATGTTACACCAAGGGTTGTAGTTTCATTTATATCAATTACTCTATAATACGGAAGGGAAATGCTAATCAAAGGGATAACTTCTCCAGTTACTGTAACATTACAAACAGCGGTTTTGCCGCCAATTGATGCTGTAATTTTCGCTGTACCCGCTGAAACAGCTGTAACAACACCTTCTGAATTAACTTTTGCAATAGATGGTTTGTTACTTAGCCAAGTAACATTTCCGTTAAGGTTAGTTACTGTTGCACGAAGCTTTTCAGTTTTGCCTTTTTCAAGGGTTAAGGAAGTTTTATTTAGTGAGATAGCACCCTCTACAACTCTTGTAACTTTAGGAAGTTTGATGGTCAACGGAATAGTTTTAGGCTCACTATTATCTGCTTTAACAGTTACACTGTAGTTCAGTTCCTTATTCTCGGACTGTGAAGCAGCAAGTATAGAAAATGAAATAGTCCTTTCAGCTCCAGGTGCTATATCGCCTACATATTTAGTCTTGCTGTCATTTAAAGATAGCGTAAGCGCATTTGTATTTGGCAAATTCAATATAGCAACAGCATTTTGTATAGTTGAGGTACTATTGTTTTTTAAATAACATGTAATAGTGTAGGGATTAGAAAAGTAGTTTCCTGTAGTAGTGTTTACCGTTAATGCTTGTGGTGCTGTAATATTTACCGATAAATTGTCGCTATTGTCTGAAGAAGTGAATTCTCCAATACCATAATATGTTGACACATTTTTCTCTTCCCCGGGGTCCAATGTTTTAGGATTAAAATATACAGCAACAGCACTATCACCTGTTACTTCTTTTCCCTGTGTTACAGAATAATCCCAAAGTGTACTTTGAATGCTTGGCCATGCTGCAAATTGAACCTTATCAGGTTTTTCGCTATTTGATTTGTAAAGTACACCGTTTGATATAACTTTCGTATTAATAAAACTGTCAAATGCTTGCCAATATTGAGGGATATATGCACCACTCATTTCAATTTCTGTTGTAACATCACCATAGCCAGGAACTTTAAATGGTGCTCCATCATTGCTTCCAAGCATAGTATCCAGCATTATTCTAATACCAACATTGTGGCTGGATGTATCATTATTAATTACCTGGTAATTAATTTTAGCCAAATCTTTTCGACCGGTATTAGAATTCAATTCAAAGGAAATAACCTGTTTAAGCTTGATGGCATGAGGAAGATCCATAGTTGATGTAATAACTGTCCCTTCATTATTTACTGTCGGATCATCATAAGATTCAAAATAGTAATCCTCATTATCGATACGGACAGTAGTATGAGATGTAGCACCTGTAGGCCATTGGTATAATAGCATTTGATTATCATCATTAACTGTATCAGGATTTCCTCCTGTAGTTCCCATATTTATTTTAGCACCAGAATTTATCTGTACAGCAATATATTCGTTGGAAATATTCGATACCGCTTGAGGAACTAGTTTTCCATTAGCTTGTAAACCTAAATATTCCGCTTTCCATTTTTGATACTCAGCAGGATCGTCAGGTATATTTTCTGATCTATCTGATGAAACCTCTAAAATATCTGTTTCAGCATTTACCAAAGCTTCTTCGTATGGAATTTCAATTCCTGAGTTGAATGCCTCTTCTAATTGTTTAGATATCTGTTTTTCCAGCGATTGAATATTTATTTCACTGTTTTCTATTGAACCTACATTTTCAGCCGCAAAACCATTTACAGGAATAATTGCTGTCAATAGAAAGATAACTAATAACAACATAGCTTGTATATTTAGCTTCCTAGTCATTAATAACACGTCCTTTATAAAATTTTTCATAATAATGAGAATAAAATAATCAAAGGAAAATAGCAATATGCCCCTAAACTTATAAAAAGAATATAATTTTACACCAAGACTTTAATACTATTTTGACCTATATAGTTTTAAAATCGCTTTATCTAGTAGAAAAAATCAAATGCATGTACAAATTTTGAATTAGGTGTTTGAAAAAAACTTATTAGTCAAAATTTATAGTTCAACTCCAATAAAATCAGCTTTTTTGAAACACTAATTGACCAGTTATTTTTTAGGAATCACCTTATATGAAAATAAGGTAAAAATAAACATTTCCAAAATATGTTTTTCCATCTAAGTGTATCATTTCTATTTTCCTATATACCTTTGAAACATCCTTTAAAAATACTAAGGGATATACATTTTTATCTTAGATTATTAGATTCATAAGTGAGCCTTATTAATTAAGTATACTTCAAAAAATTACCCAGTGTCCAATTTACTCATTATAATCCCCTCTGAAAATACATTTATTTTACTTGCAATTTTATAGATAATATGTAATTATAATAGCATACCTTCAATAGAATGTTAAGACTCATTATTTTTTTAAAAATATTCTATGAAATTTTTTATCGAATTTTTATACCACAAAATGTTATAAACCAGACATTTTTATCATGCTATTGGTATAACTCTACCAACAACTCAAACTTAAAATTAAATGCATAAGAAATTAATTATACTTTGGAGGCCTATACGATGCGTTTCAAATCTTTTTTATTAATTACTGTTTATTTATTAATTTGTATTTTCAATACTCACTTTACCTTTGCACAAATGAACCATAATAGCAACCAGTTACCCATCGAGTATATAATAAAATTCAAAGAAGGCTCCGATTTTTCAAATATTAGTATGCCATCAAACACAACCTCAGAAAAAATCCACTCAAATATGAAGTATCTGAAAGCTTATGATAAAACAAGTTGTGACTTTATAGAAAATGAACTTGCAAAAGATCCCAGAGTTGAATATATTCAGCAAAATAATGAACTTCATATTATGTCAGTTGTAAATGATTTATACCATGACCAACAATGGGGCCTTGTAAATTCCGGCCAATCCTATTCTAAAAAAGGTATTGAAGGTATAGATATTAATTTCAAAAAGTTTTTTGAAAACTTCGAATTTGACAGCAGTAAAGAAATCATTGTTGGCCTTATAGATACTGCTGTAGATTTAACTCATGAAGATTTAAAAGAAAATATTTTTATAAACGAAAAAGAGGTAATAGGAAATGGTATTGACGATGATTCAAATGGTTTTACAGATGATATAAACGGTTGGGATTTTCAAAATAATGATAACACTGTATGGGATTTAGCATCTAGTGATGTACACGGCACTCACCTTGCCGGAATAATTGGTGCAAAATCAGATGAAAAAGGTATATGTGGAGTTTTTCCTAATATAAAAATTCTTCCAATAAAAATAATGGATCATCTACAGGGAGCTGACACGGTTTCTGCAATAAAAGCTATTGAATATGCAAAGAAAATGAACGTAAAAATAACAAATTGCAGTTGGGGTAGTACTGTTTACGATCAAGCGTTATTTGATTGCATGAAAGATTCAGAAATGCTGTTTGTCTGTGCTGCTGGAAATATAGTTAACTATTCAGAAACAACACCAGTGTATCCTGCATGTTTCCCACTTGATAATATAATATCAGTTGCATCTATAGATAATTGCGGTGTTTTGTCCGATTTTACCCACATTGGCGAAAATATTACATTAGCAGCACCGGGAGAAAACATTTTTTCAACTCTCCCAAATAATAAATATGGTTTAAAGAGCGGAACATCAATGGCGACAGCTTTTGTTACAGGTGTCGCATGTGCAGTATCTTCACATAATTCAGATCAAAATATTCTAAGTATAGCAGATAAAATTAAAAACGGAGTTTTTCAACTAAAGGGTTTAGAAAACAAGGTCAACACTTCAGGAATTGTAGATATGTTTTCCTCCGTTTATTCAGAAGTGTATTCAAGGCCGTTTCAAAATAAAATCAATACCACCGAGAGCAGTCAGCAATATATTCTTCAATGGGATACAGATTTAGATGCCCTTTCATATGAATTGGAAATTGATAGGGATAGAGTTTCAAGTGTATCACAAAATGTATATAAGGTAGATAAGCTTAAAAGTAATAATATCCACATTTTCAGAGTAAGATCAATTTATTCAAAAGATGACAATGTTGAAATTAGCAGATGGAGCAAGGCAACGATAGTTGGCCAAGTAGATAATACTGAAGAGACAGATCAGTCTACTTTCACTCCTACACCCACAATATTGCGCACACCAACTCCAATAGTACCTACGCCTACTATACCTAGGCAAATACCAGAAGTACAGAAAAAAAATTCAACAGGAAATTCCTCGAGCAGATCAAGTTCAGGACAGACAGATAACTTTTCGAAAGATGTGTCCATACCAACTGCAACACCAAGCATAAGACCTGTGAATTCACAAGCACCTTTAGTAGTAGAAGCTTTAGAGAAAGAAATAAAGATTGAAATCCCGGAAGCTATATATAAAGAAATTGAAACACACTGGGCAAAAAATGCCCTATTGGAGTTATTCAAAAAAGGTATTATAACAGGTTATGAGGACAATACCATAAAACCAGACAAAAAAATCACCAGAGCGGAAATGGCAGTATTACTGATGAGAGCAAAAGGTATTGTACCTCAATTAGAAGTTGAACTTGACTTTGTAGATGTAACAGAAGTTCCTAAATGGGCTACAGGATATATAAAGGAAGCCGTCAGGATTGAAATAATTACTGGCTACCCAGATCACACGGTAAGAGCAAATGAAGAGGTTAGCAGGGCTGAAGCTATTGTTATGCTAATGAAATCCTTTAATCAGGAACCCTCAACAGATAATCTCAAATATTTTGAAGATTATGCTTATATACCGAATTGGGCTCGGGGATATCTGTCTATGGCTTATAACAATAATATTATTATGGGCTATCAGGACAATACAATAAGAGCGAGTAATAAAATAACCAGAGCTGAACTTATAACTATGCTGGTAAAATGCTTTGACAAATATAGTGAGTAATTTCAGGTTTAACAATGTTAGGTGATTCCAGAAAATCCATCGGTTAATTAGACCGGGTATATAACCACACTAAAGTATCTTGAATATTGGAATACACATCAAGTATAATATTAACACAAGGCTACTTAATAACGCCTAAGAGTTCCCAATTGGTTGGTAAGCAGGTGACATTGAATGATAGTAACTCTTTATAACAAAATATTTGGACACAAGTTTTTCAACAAAGTATTCTTACTATACACATTGATAACTATTTGTGCAATAATATTCATTGCTTACATGATATCACTAAATATTGATATCTCACTAAAAAATAGAGAGACCAAAAACAATAGCAACATATTAACGAGTATAAATGCCATTTTTAATCAAAAAATTACAGCTTCAAGAAGCATAGCAGCAAACATATATACCAACAGTTCCATCAATTCAGAAATTGTTTATCTTGCAAAAAACGGATATAACAAACATCTCGAGTATAAGTACGACAAACTTCTTTCAAGTGTTGAAAACAAATATAATGGATTTGAAAGTTATTTTGATTCGTGCCTTTACAGTGATAAGCATATTCTTGGCATCTGTATATACAGCAGCACACAACCTAACACCTTTGTGTATTCCAATAAAGGACTAACTATACATAATAAAGACCCTATAATAACAGCCTATACTGACAATTATCCAGCCAACGAGCAAGGTATAGTGATAATTCCAGCTCATACGGTTAATTATCTAAACAACGGTGATTCTGCATTTACAGTTGTTTACCAGGTTAAAGATACATTTTCGTCAGACATAGCAGGCTATGTAACTATAGACTACTCACTTGAGAGCATTGACCAAGAATTCAGTAAATATTCCAATGAATATAAAGGCACTGTATCCTGAATTATTCATAGATTTATGAAATAATTCTTAACAGAGCATAGTTGGTTGAT
>CAYXPB010000151.1:0-12345 GCA_964466645.1 uncultured Acetivibrio sp.
TGGTCCGACCAAGATAGCCCGTATGCTCACAGAGCAGCAAATCCCCACGCCGGGGACGCTGGAATACCAGCGCACAGGCAGCACACGCCGCTACCACCCCGGCTATGAATGTAAGTGGGCGACCAATACTGTTGTTCATCTTCTGGAAAACCGGGAGTACACAGGCTGTCTTGTGAACTTCAAGACGGAAAAACCGTCCTACAAGATGAAGCACAGCATAGACAATCCCATTGAGAAACAGGCGATTTTCGAGAACCACCATGAGCCAATCATCGACTTGCAGACATGGGAACGGGTGCAGGAGTTACGCAAGCAGCGCAAACGCCCCAACCGCTACGATGATGTGGGCTTGTTCTCCGGCTTGCTGTTCTGCGCCGACTGCGGCCATGTGATGTACCAGCAGCGGTATCAGACCGACAAGAGAAAGCAGGATTGCTACATCTGCGGCAGCTATAAGAAGCGCACCGCCGACTGTACGGCGCACTTCATTCGCACCGACCTTTTGACGGCGGGTGTGCTGGACAATCTGCGGAAAGTGACCGCCTATGCACAGAAGCACGAAGCCCGGTTCGTGAAGCTGCTTATCCAGCAGAATGAAATGGGCGGCAAGCGGAAGCTGGCGGCGGCAGCCAAGCAGCTTGAACAGGTGCAGAGCCGCATTGCAGAACTTTCCCGCTACATCAAGCGTCTGTATGAGGACAATGTAAACGGGAAAATCAGTGATGAGCGTTTCATGGAAATGTCCGCAGACTACGAAGCCGAGCAGCGGGAACTGAAAGACAGAGCCGCCGCTTTGCAGGGCGAGCTGGACAAGGCACAGGAAGCCACGGTAAACGCTGAAAAGTTTATGAGCGTTGTCCGCAAGTACCTTTCTATCGAAGAACTGACACACACTCTTTTGCGTGAAATGGTGGAGAAAATCGTTGTTTATGAATGTGAGTATGACGAGAACGAAGTACGCCGCCAGCGCATTGATATTTATTACAGCTTTGTAGGCAAGATTGACTTGCCCGAAGAATAAAGCCCGACCTATCCGACACCCTGCGCAAGTGCCGGATAGGAACGGCAAAATTTTTTACACTTCTATTACTTCTTTATCACACATAAGCAAAGTGTGGAGGATGTAGACGGTGAAAAAAGATGTAAAATTGTTGGAACAGCTCTTTTTAAGGCAGACAGACTTATGGGATTCTTAGATGGTCAAGATACGCAGACTATGCTTTTTATACAAAATCGAGTAAAAGGTGGCGTAATTTCGAGTGAAGAAAAAATAAAAGATAGTTATGCGACTCTGGAAATATTTAAAAGCAAGACAAAAGTCAAACCAGTGATAGGAGCAAATAATATCATGATGGAAGTAGATATAGAAATAGACGCAGCAATAGACGAACTTGACGGTAGATGTGACTTGATTGAGGAGGATGGGCGAAAAGAACTTGAGCAACATTTTGAAGATGTGCTTAATAATAGAGCTACCAAATTGATTAAAGAAATTCAGACAAAATATGGTACAGATAGTTTTGGGTTTGGGGCAAAGATTATGGAAGATAAACCACGTGTTTGGAAAGTAGTTGGGGATAAGTGGATGGAAAACTTTGAAAACTTGAGAGTCAATATTAATACAAAGGTTAATATTAAAAACAGTGCAAAATTGGCTAAACCTTTGGAAGTGGGTGACTGAGTTTGTTTTTGTTAGTGCTGGCAATATACACCATACTGGTGATATATGAATTTGTTCCACTATATAAACAAAAGTTATGGCGGGATTTTTTTGTCAATGCGGGACTTGTTGTCATTTCATTATGTTTTGGAGTACTATTATGCTTCGATATAACCATTCCAAGTCCGGCATATCCAATCATGGATTTCATAGTATCAATATTCGGAAAGTAGGTTTCTTATAATGAAAGAACAAATAACCGACAAAGAAGCGATCTGTATTACCACATTGTTTATTATGGGAAGCACGCTCATAATGGGGGTTGGAGGAGAAGCAAAGAACGATACTTGGTTGGCAGTAATAATAGGAGTAATCTTTTCTATACCTATATTTCTGGTATATTCAAGAATAGTATCAATATTCAAAGGAAAAGATCTGTTTGAAATATTGGAACTGGTATTTGGAAGATATATAGGTAAATTTGTAGCATTATTATACACATGGTATGCTTTTATGCTTGGGGCATTGGTTATACGTAATTATGGAGAATTTGTAAATACCTTGGGATTGCCGGAAACCCCTATGTTTGTAATATTGTTTTGTCTAGGTATAATAGGTATAATTGCTGTAAGATTGGGGATTGAAGTTATCGGAAGGACCAGTGCATACCTTATTGCAATTGTTTTTGCAATTCTAGTAATCATACAGATATTGGTAATACCACAAATGAATTTTAATTATATAAAGCCTATACTACACAACGGCTATGCACCTGTATTGCAAGCAGGATATTATGCGTTCACATTTCCCTTTGCAGAGTCAGTAATTCTAATTAGTGCTCTTTTTACATTAAAAACAAAAAAGTCGGTAGGGAAGGTCTATTTCTGGGGATTAACTTTGGCAGGTACAATCATTATTATAATGACAATAAGAAATATATTAGTACTGGGAAGATCTATTGAGATGTTTTATTTTCCTTCTTATATTGCCGTCAGCGATATTTCTGTTGGTGATTTCTTGCAAAGGATGGAAGTATCGGTTTCGCTTGTATTTGTAGTAACTGCTTTTACTAAGGTTAGTATTTGTTTGTTTGCTGCATGTAGAGGATTTCAGAGAATATTTAGTTTAAAAGACTATAGATCGGTTACAATTCAAGTGGGCCTGTTGATGGTATATTTATCATATATAGTCTTTGATAATATTATGGATATGAAGTATTGGGCATCTAGAGTTTATCCCTATTACGCCATTCCCTTTCAAATCATAATTCCTATTTTAGTCTGGCTTATTGCAGAACTTAGGAAAAATGCTATTATGAATAGGTCAAGCTGTACATAAATTCTAAAACTAAAATTTTATGCCTTTCCTTATTACGGATAGGCTTTTTTTTGTTTGTAGTTATAAATTTTATTAATTATTTAAAACTGTTAACATAATTAACATTAGAAGAATACTATTATTATATAGAGACTTTTTGGGAGTGAGGTTATATGTTAGATGTTTTCTCCGAGGGTATTGCAAGTCTTTGCACAGTATCATTCATATTTCTTAGTTCAGTTACGCTCAATGCTGTTCTTTTTGATATTGGGAGTTTGATTGTAATAGGAGTTTTATATGTTTTTCTTCCACTTATTGCAGTTTTTGTTTTAGGGAGATTATTATACATCTTAGTTGTGAAAGCAAGTTCAGTTGCCGGTGTTGGAATCAGCTTGGCTCAGAGCAATGAAGAGTTGGATGATGTATTTGAGGTTGCTGGTTACGAGTATGATCCAAAGCAGGATATTTTTTATTCAACACTAGATCCGTGGCAGAAGAAATTCGGCTATTGCAGGTTTTATGATGAGGCATTGGCACCTTTGAGTATGATAATAGACTGTGAGCCCATTACGTTTGAATGCTACGGAAGAAAATGGATGATTGAATTTTGGAAGGGGCAGTATTCCTTAAATACCGGATGTGAAATAGGGTTTTATCAAGAGGTTGTAGAATTGGGGATGGCTGGATTTGACGGTTCTTTCTACAAAAGTGTAAAAGATGATGATATGATGTATATGGCATGTTCTTTGAAAAAGAATGGCAAAGAATTATTTTATAGGGAAGATAAGCATTGGTGGTTAACGGGCTTTAAAATGGGAGAGTTTTCGCAACCATCAGAATTGATTATGGATATTTCAATTCAATTTAATGATTTGAATATATGTTATTCTTTCATTAAGGCATTATTCAATGTAGGATATACAGAGGATGAGATAGTGAAGATCGGAAATAGAGTATACTTTACTTTTGGAAAACCTCGTACAAAACAGCCTTCTACAAGAACAAGATTTACAGACTGGATTATCCAAAAGAAAAATAAAATAATGTGTGCTCAGTATAGAAAGGCCACTGCTGATTATAAGAGTGTTGAAGAGAAATTGAGTGCACTTAAGAAGTATAAACCGGGTCTATTTAAAAAGGCTGTTAATGTAGGAAAAGGACAGAAAGTTTACAAGGCTTATGACAGGATTAAGCGTTTTATTAAGTAAAGAATAAAACTAGTGGCCCTTAACAGATTAAATTAATGTTAAACGGGCCACTAGTTTTTAATATGCACCGAAAAATTTGTAACACAATATTGAGGTATTGAATACTATACTATTGAAGTCTAATTTGTACCCATATTTATATAGTTGAAAGGAGCGATTTTAATATGACAGATGAAAGAGGATGCGGCGGTTTTGGGTTTGGTAATGACTGGATATGTTGGATATTAATAACACTTCTCATCGTATTTATTTGCTGTCCGGGATTTTTCAGTGGTTTCGGATATGGAGGAAATGCTAAATACTAAATACATACTGCAGTGTAACCTGCAAATAAATTGGTAATAATTGTTGTGGCAAACATCGGAAAACTTTTCTCTAAAAGTATCTTTAAAGCTATAAAAGGGGGGCTTGTCCTCCCTTTTATAATGCCCTTTATAGTTAATATTATATGTAAAAGTAATCACACTAAGTATAAGTCCTCTAATATAATATACAAAGGTTTTATATCGCAAAGGAGGAAAAAACGTGTTTTCACCGGAACAACTTAATTCTCTCTCTAAAATTATAATGGAGAAGCTTGGTGTTAACGACACGAGAAACTGCAATTCGGACAAATCTCAGAATAGCAATTCGGACAAAAGTCGAATGATACCCACTCCTACACAAACTATGGTAATTATAGGGGTTATAACAAATGCCCTTGAAGTAGATTCGGTATTAGTTGACAGAGACCAAGGAGTACAAGTTTTGTTATCCGGTTCATTAAAAAAGAAAACTGAACTTGAAAAAACTATTGCTGCCATTGGAAAGTTGCCCTTTGAGGAGGTCCTAAAAGCTGTGATAAATAATTTATCATAATTAATTATATAAGGTAATTCTAAAAAATGTAAATCAAGTCTTCTGAATTGGCGATTGCAAAGTTTTTTTGGAATCACCTAAAGCTGTGAGACTTTGAGTATATTGCTTTTTATAAGTTGATTTTAGCCAAGAAGGGCTAAATCACATGGCAAAGCAATTTGACATATGATGATAATTGTCATAAAATAGTAGTATAACTTTTTTTTGATGATCATACAGTAGCGGAAGCTGCAATCAAAGTAGTAAATTCTTCTACAGCAAACAGCGGAACAATATCTTCTAAAAATGTGACGCATTTTCTATTTTAAATATCACAATAACGAACTTTTTGACTTATTTTAACGTCTAATTAATGTATACGGTATGTAATATGGGGGTGTTACTATGAAAAAGACTATTTTTTTAAGTGTTATTATCCTATTATTCTTTACAGGCTGCAGTAATGGAGATAATGCGGATATACAGACAGGGGCTCCTAATGACGAATATAATAATGTGTCTACAAAAGTATATAGTGAGGTATACAATTCGGAGATAGAACATGAAGGTATTAAAATACCTGATATTTCGAAGGTTGACGAACCCTTGAACAGTGGTGAGGAAGTTGAAACAAATATAAATGGCGAGGAATTGTCGAAAGATAAACAACTTACAGACGATGCGGAAAATAATCAAGATAAAGTATCGGATATTGTTGATCCTAAGGAAATTGAGAGCGTAAAGGATAGCCCGGATTATAATGAAGTTTTACTGAAGGCCTTTGAGTCGAAGGTGCCGGAAGAAATTGAATTGAATATAGTGTATGACAAATATCAAGTTCCGAAAGATTATCTATTGATAATGAGTGGAGGGGCTAATATTAGAGAAAAACCTTCTATATCGGCTAAGGTAATAAGAACTGCTTCTTATTTTGAAAAGATTAATCTTATTTCGGAAGTTCAAGGGGAATTCCTTGACAAATATGGTACGGATAAATGGTATAAGGTAGCGTTTAAGGCAGAGGATAAAGTACAAGAAGGGTATATACTTTCAAAGCTTGCTCAGCCGAGAACTTTTCAATTCGACAAGATGGTTGAGTCGGTTAATAATGCAAAGAGTGAAATAGATGCCAATACTTCTGCGTATATTTCAAATTACAAGAACCGAATAGGAACAGCTCCTTTATACAAAGGAAGTACAAAGGATAAGTTTGGAATTCAAAGGCACCAGTCGGCACCAGCATATTACGAGCCGAATTTAGGTTCCGAGTTCCGATACTTTTCTGATGGTACTATAGTATCAGTACTTGCAGAGACAGAAAGCTTCTATAAGGTGAGAGCCATGAGCTTTGAAGGTGAATACTATGTTCCTAAAAAATATGTATCTTTCAGGGAAACGATAGAAGCCTTGACAAAAGTTATTGTGGTGGACAGAAAAAATCAAAATGAAGGTGTTTTCGAACTAATTGAAGGAAAGTGGAATCTTATTTCTTATACATATGCTACAACCGGTGAAAACGCCAGACACAAACTGCCTACAGATCTAGGATACTTTATGGCAATTGAAAAGGTATCAAGATTTTTATACCTGAGTGATACTACAAAGCAAATTGCTGGCTACGCACCCTACGGTATAAGATTTAACGGAGGGGCATATATTCACGGTGTACCTGTGGATTATGTAAACAAAAATGGAAAACGTATAGATCCTGGTATGCAAGAGTATTTGTATACAATAGGAACTGTACCGAAATCTCATAAATGTGTCAGAAACTATACCAGCCATGCAAAGTTTTTATACGACTGGATTGAAATAGGGAAAAGTATTGTCATAGTAATTGAATAAGCCTGTTTTTCTTTTTTGGAATAGCCTAAGTGTAACAAAAGGAGTAACCATTCAAATATAGAATGTATTACTCCTTTGTTTTGAACATTTCTTAAGTATTAGCAAGTATACCTTATAGCGGTTTAATGAACATCTGAGTCCAATACATCCTTCCGTTCCTGTCCTTAGCAAGTCCCACACCGATTTGCGAGAAGGAAGGGCTCATAATATTGTTTCTGTGTCCAGGAGAGTTCATCCACGCATTCATTACTTGAGCTGGGCTTTGTTGACCCATGGCGATGTTTTCACCTGCTGCAGAGTATCTGATACCAAAAGATTCCATCATTTTAAAGGGAGAACCGTAAGTTGGAGAGTTATGAGCAAAATATCCCTTGTCTATCATATCCTGTGACTTATACCTCGCAACCCTTGACAACTGCCAGTTTTGGGTTAATGCCTGAAGTCCGGCTTTTGCCCTTTCGACGTTTACAAGTCTTATTACTTCGTTTTCCTGGGCTTTCACACCATCTAGACTTGGTATTGTCAATTTCTGCCCGGGATAAATGAGTGCGGGATTTTTTACCTGCGGATTTGCAGCTATTATTTCACTTGTCCCTACTTGGTATTTACTGGCGATTTTCCACATAGTATCACCGGATTTAACAATATAGGTTTGTGATTGTGCAAATACATTTACTGAAAACATAAATACGAACAAGAATATTAAACTTATTCTTCTCTTCATATATTAATCACCTCATGAATATTTTTATAATTAAGTCAATATTTTATGTTGTATATATTATGTTAGTATAGGAAATTTTTATCTTAGGTGATCCCAAAAAAAATAACCGGTCAATGGGTGTTTCAAAAAAGTTGATTTTATTAGGTTGGAACTCTATATATTGACTAATGAATTTTTTAAAAACACCTTAGATACATTGATATACTTTGACATGAATATAATATTATTCTAAACTCTAATTAGGAACGATAAAAATGTAAGTTTCTACTCTGGTATAACGAAAAACTTGATTTGATTGTGTTTTCAAAATATGAGAATAGGAAGTTGTTTTTTCGTTATACCTTAGATGATGATTGAAAAAATAACTGGTCAACTGCTATTTCAAAAAAATGTGTTTGATTAGGAAAGGGTTTAAGGGTATGAAAATTAATCAGGTAATGGACATAGCCATCAAAGCAGGCAAAATTCTTTTGACTAATGGCTCGGAAATATACAGGGTTGAGGATACCATAGGAAGAATATGCAGAAGCTATGGAGTAGAAGCTGAATGTTTTGTACTTCCTACTGGAATATTTATAACTGTTATAGGCAAAGATGGAGAACCCCTTTCCTATGTAAAGCGTATTGCCGAAAGGACAGTAGATTTAAGCTGCATTGAAAAAGTTAATTCCTTTTCGAGAAACCTCCAGAAAGGTACAATGTCCTATGAAGAAGCAGTTAAGACTTTGGAAAATATAGAAATGGAGAAGGGCTATAGATTTGGGTTAAGGTTTATTGTTGCCGGAATTACTGCTTTAGTATATACCCTTTTGTTTAGAGGTACTGTTCAAGACTCCATTGCTGCATTTTTTATTGCGATGCTTATATATCTCTCTAAAGAGAAGATATCACGGGCTGGAATATTCAGATTTTTTGAATATTTCGCTTCAGGCTTGATAGCAGCAAGCATAAGTGTTATAGCTGTTAAGTTGTTTCCTTATCTAAATGTGTATAGAATAATTATTTCTTCAATTATGATTTTACTTCCGGGGGTGGCAACTACAAATGCACTTAAAGATGCACTTCACGGAGATATTGTATCGAGTCAGTTTGGAATTGCAGAAGCAATATTTATAGTTGTTTCAGTAAGTGCAGGAGTTGCTATTATATTATCATTTGGAGTAGGATGGATTTCATAATGAGAGAGATTATTCTAGCGTTTATAGCGAGCATATGTCCTGGCATAATGTATAATGTGACAAGAAGGAATTTATTTTGGGTTGGTTTATCCGGGATGCTTGGATGGATTACGTATGCCGGGATGCTTGAGTCTACAGGAAATGTAATATTTTCGAGTTTTTTGGGGGCAATTATAGTAGGGCTTTATAGTGAAAGTGTTGCAAGATTACGAAAAGCTCCCGCAATGGTATTCTCAATTCCGGGAATTTTCCCTTTGGTTCCGGGAATTGCAATTTATAACTCTACACAGTATATTGCGGAAAACAATCTTTTAGAATCTGCAAATACGGGAATACAAGCTATAGCAAGCGCAGCTGCCATTGCTTGTGGGATACTTCTTACTTCTGCAATCTTCCGCATTGTGAAAAGATGGAAATAAGGAACTGCTGCCTAAATTTTTAGGCAGCAGCTTCTAGCTTGTTGATCTATTGATTCTTTAATTTCCTTTTGCAAAGTACAAATATCTTTTGAGAGTTTGCCTAATGTAAAAATTGTCCGTGTGTTGGAATCGGAGTGAGGTACCTTTGATTTCATAACTGAAGAAAAAAGGTAAATATCGTTTAGGCTTTCGTGTATCAAATACGAGGCTCCGAATCTGGAAATATTACTTAACTCAGTATTTTCACTAGTAGAGATTCGTACCACGTCCTGATTCGCAATTAAGTCGGCCAGCTGTTTTTTTATGGTGTAAATATTTCTTTTTGTGTTGTTGGAGATGTACTCCTTGACATGATTGTAACTTTGTTGTAAGTTTGGGAGTAGAAAGTCTCTAACGTAAGGTTCCATATCGTCTAGTTCTAATTTTTCGATATCTAAAACGGAATCTATTCTAGAACTCTCCCATTCAGCTTTAGTAACACTTAAATCTTTCACATGAATCAGTCCTTTTTCGTTTATTTGATTGAAAAATTATGTAAGATTAAATTGAGACGTTATGCAAAAACGTGACCTAAGCTACCTGAAAAATTTAACATTTAATTACCAATAAAATTATATTATAATATTCCCAAATAATCAACATCGTATTTGACAAAATTTTATAAAAATTTCTATAGGAAATTGGTAATGTTTGTGGGATAAACATGGAAATCCCGAAGTTTTTGCACAAATCGCAACTTGACACGAACATTAGTTTGGTGTAATCTGAGTTCTAGGGGTAGTACGTTATAAGACACTTTTGACAAGAGATTGTTCCGCTTTTAGCCGTAGCGGGAATTTACTACTTTGATTACAGCGTCTGCAGCGGTACATGTTTACATATGTGCTTTCTCTGTTTGTGGGTAGAATATATTATTATCATTAAGCTTATGCTAAAAGACTTTACAATTGCCTTTTCTAAAAATTTAATTTGATAGGCATTGTACTTTATGTTAGGATAATTTAGGTATGGACTAATGCAGAATTTTCTGATAGGAGTGTGCACTACAAAATGTCAAAACAAAGCAAAGGTGAGCAATACGGTAATGAGAGTATAACCTCTTTAAAAGGAGCAGACAGGGTAAGGTTAAGGCCTTCGGTAATATTTGGCTCTGATGGTATTGAGGGATGCCAACATTCTGTATTTGAGATTCTTTCAAATTCTATAGATGAAGCAAGAGAAGGTTATGGGAAAGTAATCGAAGTCTCTAGGTTTAAGGACAATTCTGTGATTATAAAGGATTACGGAAGAGGAATACCTCTAGATTACAATGAAAAGGAAGAAAGATACAACTGGGAGCTGGTGTTTTGCGAGCTCTATGCAGGAGGTAAATATAAAAACAACTCCGGTGAAAATTATGAATTCAGTCTTGGATTAAACGGACTTGGAAGCTGTGCAACCCAATACAGCTCGGAATATATGGATGTTACCGTTTACAGGGATGGGTATAAATTTGACTTGCATTTTGAAAAGGGTGAAAATATTGGTGGGTTGTCAAAGAAAAAGTCAAATTATGAACAGACAGGCACTATTATTAAGTGGAAGCCTGATCTTGATGTGTTTACCGACATTAATATACCCATTGAGTATTATGCTAATATTCTAAAAAAGCAGGCAGTTGTCAATGCTGGACTTAAGTTTGTGCTCAACGATGAGGAATCCTCGGAAGTTTATGAGTACTGTTATGATAATGGTATAATTGACTATGTGAATGAGATTTCACAGGAAAAATCTTTTACAGATATACAGTTTTATGAGACAAGCACAAAGGGAAGAGACCGTGAAGATAAACCTGAATACAAAGTGAAGATGCAGATAGCTTTTTGCTTTAACAACACGATAAATATGATGGAGTACTATCACAATTCAAGTTTTCTTGAATACGGAGGCTCACCGGATAAGGCAGTGAAAAATGCCTTTATGTATGAAATAGATAAATGCATAAAAGCAAGAGGTAAGTACAACAAGGATGAAGCAAAGATTACCTTTCAGGACATTCAGGATAGTATGATCCTTGTTACCAATTCGTTTTCAACAATTACAAGCTATGAAAATCAGACCAAAAAGTCAATAACAAACAGGTTTATCCAGGAAACGATGACCGACTTTTTAAAGCAGCAGCTTGAAGTGTATTTCATTGAGAACAAAATGGAAAGCGATAAGATAATTGAGCAGATAATGGTAAATAAAAGAAGCCGTGAGACTGCTGAGAAAACTAGGATTAATATAAAAAAGAAGCTTAGTGGAAACATCGATATATCAAACAGAGTTAAGAAATTTGTTGACTGTAGGACAAAAGATCTAAACCGGAGAGAAGTTTATATAGTGGAAGGGGATTCGGCTTTAGGCGCGTGTAAATTGGGCAGGGATGCCGAGTTTCAGGCTATAATACCAGTAAGAGGTAAGATTTTAAACTGTTTGAAAGCCGATTATGATAATATTTTCAAGAGTGAAATAATTGTAGACTTACTAAAAGTTTTAGGCTGCGGTGTAGAAATAAAAACAAAACATAACAAGGAATTCAACACCTTCGATATCAACAATTTGCGTTGGAGTAAGGTTGTTATCTGTACAGATGCTGATGTAGACGGTTTTCAGATTAGAACCCTTATACTTGCTATGTTATACAGACTAGTGCCAACCTTAATTAATGGGGGTAAGGTTTTCATTGCCGAGTCACCGCTTTTTGAAATAACAACAAAGAATAAAAGTATTTTTGCCTATTCAGATAAGGAAAAGAACGATATAGTTGCAAAATTAACCGGAAAATATACCGTACACAGGTCAAAGGGTCTTGGAGAAAATGAGCCTGAGATGATGTGGTTGACCACTATGAATCCCGAAACAAGAAGGCTTATAAAGGTAATGCCCGATGATGTTGAAGGTACCGAGAAGATGTTTGATGTATTGCTTGGTGATAATCTTCCCGGAAGAAAGATGTTTATAGAAGAAAATGGGTATAGGTATTTAGATATGATAGACGTATCCTAAAGGTTAGATATGTTGAGCTTAAGTTTGGTATTTTGAGAAATGAATGAAAATATTTTTCAAATTGAAATGATGAGTATTTTGGAAAGGTGAAATATATGGCTAAAAACCACGTAATTGAGCAGAAAAT
>CAYXPB010000152.1:0-3161 GCA_964466645.1 uncultured Acetivibrio sp.
GGGTATCCGAGAGGCATGGTTAATTAAAACTGAACATGTGTCGTAAAGCTTCGTCAGGCGCGGGCCGATGAAAGTCGGAAATTTGAAGGTCGGGCAATCCTTATGCCAGGGTAGTATTGCTCGTTGTAGCCTGAAATGACTGCAAACTTAATTGTGTAACTGTAACTCAAACAATATGAAGAACCTTCCGGAGCACAGCAGGACCTAAACCTCTCAAAGATAAGGATAGACGAAATGGAACAAGGGATGCAACAATAACTGGAGCATGGCAGTTGTGAAGAAAGTAATTGTTGTACACAGGTATCGTAGTAGTCTGAGAACGGGAAAGCCGTTTACATGGCGAAGGGTACCAGACAGACTGATTACAGATTTAAAACGAAGTGAAGTCTAACTCCCTGAAATATGGGTTGTGAGCCATAGCAAAGACTATGAATATTAAGCACAACTTCACGAGCGAACAGGAATTAAAAGATACACTCGATTTCATTTATGAGAAAAGTAAAACAGGAAAAGGTTTTAACGGAATACTTGAAGCTGCATTTAACGAAGTAACAATAATTACAGCAATTCACAATATAAAAAGCAACAAAGGAGCAAATACTCCAGGTATAGATGGCAGCAGGATGGACAAGTACCTGCAAATGGACAATAACAAGCTGATAGGGTTGATACAAAAATCAATTGCAACAGGATAGGTGTAAAGGATAAAAGAATTATCGAAATAATAAAGAAAATGCTAATTGCCGGTTATGTATATGATAAAGAGAAGTTCCAAACAGAAAAAGGAACAGTCCAAGGCTGGTCGTTCCGCTTCGCTACACTGCTCGCCCAAGCATCCCGGGCGGTTGCATATCTCCACTGCTTGCAAATGTATACCTGAATGATTTTGATTGGATGCTTGGGCGTATGTATCATCATCCAAAATCAAAACATAAGAAAGAGGACTATGCCAGAAGAGCCCTGAAAAGAAAAGGAGTAGTTCCAAAGTATCTGATACGTTATTGCGATGATTGGTTAATAATGACCACAATGATAAATGAAGCGACCCGAATTTTGAAATACTTGCAAAAGTACTACAAATATCGGTTAAAATTAAACCTTTCCAAAGAAAAGACATTGATAACACGCCTTGAAGAAAATAGAGTTAAATTTCTTGGATATGAACTGCTAGCAGCGCCACCGAGGGCACGACCTGATAATAAAGGCTATAAAGGAATTGTTGGAAAATTCTATCCCAACAAAAATAAAGTTATAGCAAAGGTTGATAACATCTGTAAAGAAATCCTGAAATTGAAGTCAATGAGGGATGACAAAACGAAGGCAGCACAAATAGAGAGAATAAACTCGATTATTACAGGAGCAGCGGAATATTATAAAGTAGCTATATGCAGCAATACATACAAATTTATGGACCATAGAATAATGCAAACAGCATATAGAACCTTCCGGAAAATATATGGGAAGAAATATAAAGAACACCTTGTAGAACTCGCAGAACTAAGCAATAGACCACATAGACATGAGAAAAGGAAAGATAAAACGTTTGCAATAAGATATGACGAAAAATGGATAGGAATAACCAAAGCATACATAACTCATAGTCAATGGGATAAGTACAATTACAATCAGAAAATGACACCGTATAGTGAAGAAGGAAGAAAACTTTATATAATAGAGAAAAAGGGAGCAAAACAATCCCCACTCGCCCGCTCTCCAATTTATGAGGATGTAGAACTGTTCAAATGTGATGAAAAGAGTTTAAATAACTTTGAGTATTACATGAACAGAGAATATGCCTACAACAGAGATAGGGGGAGATGCAAAATTTGCGGAGAAAATCTGAGAAGCAACTTTAGGCATTGTCAAAGAATTGACGGAACAATACCCCTTGATAAAATAAACAAGGTTCCAAATTTAGCGTGGTTTTGTTATAATTGTCTAAAGATAGTACAAAGTGGAGAAGTGCCACAAGGAATAAACTCAAAAATGAAATTGAAGATTCTTAAATACCAGAAAAAGCTTAAAGTTTTAAACTGAAGCATCTTGCTATCGTGAGGTAACAAGAGGTCGAAAGCCGAGGAAGGCAAGTAGGTTGGTTTGTTGGAAAACCGGATGAATCGAAAGGTTCCTGTCCGGTTTGGAGCCGGGGAAAAGATGGAGATTATTTCAAAGTCTTACCTATGGCTATCATTTTTGCTTCAAATTATCAAGCTTTCAGCAACAGATTCCGCCTCTTTCGAACGAAGTGAAAAAGGCAAAAGCAAAGGGGCTAGGTGCCCCGTAGCTTTTATTCTAATATTCAGGCCAAGTAATTGCGTCATTTGACACTAAAACAGGTTTATACCTTAATTAGGGTTATTTTTGCTGTTTTATTGTTATAGCTTTTCTAATATGGAATTTCGTGTATTATGGGCTTTTTAAAATTGCTGTACTGAAAGAAACTTTATTTGGGGGCTTTTAAACTTAAATATATAGTGTAGTTTTTAATGGTCTTTTCACTTTAGCGTAGGTTTTTAACAAAGTTTTATTATTTATGGTTCAAAACTTTTTCATGAAATTACCATAGCCATTTAGGTCTTGGGAAATATTCAAAAGCTACTTTGCCTAAGAGCTTGCTTTTGTGTACGTAATTTGTTGTGAACCAACGCCTTGAGTCACTTGAGTTGTTTCTGTTATCACCCATCATAAAATAACTGTCTTCTGGGACAATATAAGTTTTTGACTCTTCTTCGTGCATTTCTTCTTTAAGATAAGGCTCATCTAGTTTGACGTTGTCAATATATACCTCACCATTCTTTATTTCAACCGTTTCACCGGGCAAACCTATTACTCTTTTTACATAATTTAATTTCTCGTCGTCAGGAAACTTAAAAACTACTATATCTCCTCTTTTGGGATCTGTAAAAAGATAATTAAGCCTGCTGGCAAAAACTCTATCTCCGGTCATAATTGTATTTTCCATTGAACCTGTAGGTATATAGGCATTTATAATTACAAACTTTGTCAAAAATAAAGCAATTAGTATTGCCGATCCTAAATATTTTATCCAGCTTAATACTTCCTTCATGTCGATTTTACTTTTGCTTTCATTGCCAATAGAATCATTGTTTTCCATAACACAGACTCCTATCTATATCGCAGCTGCGACTAAAGTAGTTAAA
>CAYXPB010000152.1:3171-12266 GCA_964466645.1 uncultured Acetivibrio sp.
CCGCAGCTAAAAGCTGCTTCTAAAGTTGTGAAAATCATAATATAGCAAAAGGTGAGGTATCCCCCACCTTTTTGTTGTAGATTTAAATAAATATTAAGCCTTGCCGTCACAACCTAATACATTGATAAGTTTGTTTTTAACAAGTTCTTTAATAGCTGTTCTAGCTGGTGAAAGATACTGTCTTGGATCGAAGTGTGAAGGATTTTCAGCAAAATACTTTCTGATGCTTCCTGTTAATGCAAGTCTTAAGTCTGAATCAATGTTTATCTTACAAACTGCCATTTTAGCTGCTTGTCTTAACATTTCTTCAGGAACACCCTTAGCACCAGGCATGTTACCACCGAATTTGTTGATCATTTCAACATATTCAGGTATAACTGATGATGCACCGTGTAATACGATAGGGAAACCTGGAAGTCTCTTTTGAACTTCTTCCAATATATCAAATCTCAATTTTGCTTCGCCTTTAAATTTGAATGCTCCATGGCTTGTTCCAATTGCTATTGCCAAAGAGTCAACACCTGTCTTTTGAACAAATTCTTCAACCTGCTTAGGATCTGTAAATGCTGCATCTGCATCAGATACGTTAACTGCATCTTCGATACCTGCAAGTCTTCCAAGTTCACCTTCAACAGTAACGCCTTTAGCGTGTGCGTATTCAACAACCTGACTTGTCAATTTGATGTTTTCTTCGAAAGAATGGTGTGAACCGTCTATCATAACTGATGTAAATCCACCATCTATACATGATTTACAAAGTTCAAATGTATCACCATGGTCAAGGTGAACACAGATTGGAAGACCTGTTTCTATTATTGCTGCTTCTATAAGCTTCATTAAGTATGTATGATTTGCATACTTTCTAGCACCTGCTGAAACTTGAAGAATTAATGGAGCATTAACTTCCTTTGCTGCTTCAGTTATTCCCTGAACTATTTCCATGTTGTTAACATTAAATGCACCAATAGCGTATCCGCCTTCATAAGCTTTCTTGAACATTTCTTTACTTGTTACTAATGGCATTTCTTTCACTCCTTATATTTAATTTAGTTATAATAACCACTTGTTAAGAAATAATTGAAATATCTCTATGGGTTTACACTTGCCCCTTTTGAATATAGGGCTTAATGTAAAAACAAGTCCAAAGCTATATTTCCAACTTTCCTAAGTTTTTATCATAATAATTTTACCAGATTAGAATTGAAAATCAAGGTATTATTAAAAATTAATTAATATAATTGATAATATTTTGTCAAGGATAATTGCATTTTAAACATAATTATGTTATATTTTTAGTTGATTTTGTTAAACATATAGGCGATATATGTTGGTATAATTTATAACTTATTTATATATTTCAAGGAGGTTATGTTATGAGCCGTTTAGAAGGTGCATGTATGTTCGGTCAATCAGGTGGCCCAACATCCGTTATTAATGCTAGTGCTGCTGGAGTTATTCAGGAAGCATTGAAGCAAGAGTGTATTACAGCTGTTTATGGAGCAGCACACGGAATTAAAGGCGTTTTAGATGAACAATTCTATGACATGAGTCAGGAAGATCCTTATGAGTTGGACTTAATGAAAACTACACCCTCATCCGCTTTAGGTTCAGTTAGATACAAACTTAAGAGCGCTGATGACGACGAGACAGATTACAAGAGACTTTTAGAGGTATTCAAAAAATATAACATCAGATATTTCTTCTACAATGGTGGAAATGATTCAATGGACACTTGCAACAAAATAAGCAAGTATATGCAGAAGGTTGGATACGAATGTAGAGTTATGGGCGTTCCAAAGACAATAGACAACGACCTTTTTGGAACAGACCACTGCCCTGGTTACGGTAGCGCAGCAAAATACATAGCTACTTCATTTATGGAAGTTTACCATGACGCTAGGGTTTATAATACTGGAATGGTAACAGTTCTTGAAGTTATGGGTAGAAATGCCGGCTGGCTTACAGCTGCTTCAGCTTTGGCTGCTTACAAAGGAAATGGCCCAGATTTAATTTATTTGCCTGAACTTCCTTTCAGCATTGAAAAGTTCCTTGAGGACACAGAAAATGTATACAACAAAACTGGTAAAGTTATTGTTGCTATTTCTGAAGGCTGTAAAGACGAACAAGGCAGATATATTGCCGAAATGGGTTCAAACCTTTCAAAAGACTCCTTCGGTCATTCTCAACTTGGTGGTGCTGCATCAATACTTGCAAACATTGCAAAAGACAAACTTGGAACTAAAGTAAGAGGAATAGAGTTCAGCTTACTTCAAAGATGTGCTGCTCACGTTGGTTCATTAACAGACGTTAACGAAGCTTACACAGCAGGTCAAATGGCAGTTAAGCATGCTGTTGAAGGTAAAACTGATTACATGGTAGCCTTTGAAAGAGCTCCTGGTTCTGAATACAAATGTGCTACTAAACTTATCAACCTTACAGATGTTGCAAATACAGAAAAGACTGTTCCAAGAGAATGGATCAATAAAGAAGGAAACGGCTTGACACAAGACTTCATTAACTACGCGCTCCCATTAATTCAAGGTGAATCAAGACCTGTATTAGAAGATGGACTTCCTAGATTTGCTAAGTTGAAGAAAGTTCTTGCTAAGAAATAATTGATTAAAAGATAACGAAAAAACAACTTCCTATTCTCATATATTGATAAAATTATTAAATCAAGTTTTTTCGATATACCAGAGTAGAAACTTATATTTTAATCGTACCTAAATAGGATTAGCTATGGAAATGGTTCCATAGCTAATCCTATTTCCAAGAATTTGAAACACATCATGTAATCACAATCTCACACTTTTAGTTGACAAATAATCTGATAAAAACTATACTAAATATATAGGGTAATTAAAAATCTCTAATAAAATTTTATTTGTTAATATGGATCATATAACTGGCGGAAGTGGATTTACCACAGGGAGTATGATTCTTAATTTTATCGACCGCCTGGGTAGCTAAGCATACTCAGGCGGTTTTTTATTTAGTTATATCAGTTTTAATTCAGGGTAAATATATAGTAGTACACGTAGAAAGTACCTTGCCTAAGGAGGTTTTAAAATATGAAACAAAACGCTTGGAATGGGTTTGTGTCTGGAAACTGGGAAAACAATGTAGATGTAAGGGATTTTATTGTGAGCAATTACACCCCTTATGAAGGTACTGAAGAATTTCTTGTAGATTCAAGTATCAAGACAAAAAAATTGTGGAGCAAGTGCAAGAAGTTACTTAATGACGAACGCCTTAAAGACGGTGTTTTAAATGTTGATACAAAAACGATATCAGGCATTACAAGCCATTCTCCCGGTTATATAGATGAGAAATATGAGGTTATCAAAGGTCTTCAGACAGATAAACCTCTTAAAAGAGCTGTTCTACCTTACGGTGGAATCAGAATGGCTAAACAGGCTTGTGAAAAATACGGATATACTCTTTCACCAAAAATTGAAAATATTTTTGAGAATTACCGTAAAACCCATAACGACGGAGTATTCAGTGCCTATACACCTGAAATGCGAAAGGCTAGAAAGTCCGGTGTCATAACAGGTCTACCCGATGCCTACGGACGTGGAAGAATCATCGGAGATTACAGGCGTGTTGCACTTTACGGTATAAATAAGCTTATTGAAGAAAAGAAAAAAGATTTAAACACTCTTCTAATTAAAACTATGAATGAAGAAAATATGCGGTTAAGAGAGGAAGTAACCGAACAAATCAAGTCCTTGAATGAACTTGTTAAATTGGGTGAATCTTATGGTCTTGACCTATCAATGCCTGCGCAAAATGCACTTGAAGCCGTACAGTGGACTTACCTCGCTTTCCTTGGTGCAATGAAGGAAACAAACGGAGCAGCTAATTCTCTCGGAAGAGTATGTAGTTTCCTTGACATTTACATTGAAAGAGACCTAAAATCCGGGTCAATTTCAGAAGTAGATGCTCAGGAATTAATTGACCAGTTTATAATCAAACTTAGATTTATACGTCATTTAAGAACACCTGGCTATAATGAGCTATTTGCCGGGGACCCAGTTTGGATTACCGAATCGATAGGTGGAATATGCGAAGACGGAAGGCCTATGGTGACCAAAACCTCCTTCCGACTCCTTCAAACACTTTTTAATTTAGGTCCTTCTCCGGAGCCTAATATAACCATACTATGGTCGCAAAATCTGCCCCTTGGCTTTAAAAGGTTTTGTGCAAAAGTTTCTATGGTCACAAGTGCTATACAGTATGAAAATGATGATCTTATGAGGCAACACTTTCATGACGATTACGGAATATCCTGCTGTGTGTCAGCAATGCGTATCGGAAAAGACATGCAATACTTTGGCGCACGCTGTAATCTGCCAAAGCTTCTACTGCTTGCCTTAAACGGCGGGAAAGATGAAGTATCGGGTGAACAGGTTGCTCCCGAGTTTGAACCCTATTCCGATGAATACCTCGATTACAATAAGGTAATGAGTCGATTTAAGCAGTTGCAAAAATGGCTGGCAGGTCTTTATGTCGATACAATGAACATAATCCATTACATGCATGATAAATATGCCTATGAAAGGCTCATGATGGCTCTGCATGACACTGAGGTCAATAGGCTTATGGCCTTTGGCATTGCAGGTTTGTCTGTTTTGGCAGATTCCTTCAGCGCTATGAAATACACCTATGTAAAAGTACTCCGGGATGAAAGAGGACTTATTACCGACTTTGAAATAAAGGGAGATTATCCCCAATTCGGTAACGACGATGATAGAGTTGACACCATTGCTTCATCCATTGTTAAAGACTTTTATAATGACTTAAAAGATCACGAAACTTATAGAAATGCCGTACACACCCTTTCAATACTTACTATTACATCAAATGTTGTCTATGGCAAAAAGACCGGCTCAACTCCTGACGGCAGAAAAAAAGGCGAGCCCTTCGCACCAGGAGCCAATCCAATGCATGGCAGGGATAAGATGGGAGCATTAGCCGCTCTTAACTCTTTAGCAAAAATCCCCTACGAATATTGTAAAGATGGGGTTTCACTCACATTAACCCTTGTTCCTCGCTCCCTTGGCAGGGAAATAAACGCAAGGCTAAATAATCTTGTTGCTCTATTAGACGGTTATTTTATTCAGGGTGGACACCACGTAAATATAAATGTGTTTGAAAGAACAGTGTTGGAAAAAGCAATGGAAGACCCCTATAACTATCCACAGCTGACAATAAGGGTTTCAGGATATGCTGTTAATTTCATTAGACTTACCCGGCAACAACAGCTCGAGGTTATTGCACGAACCTTCCACAACGCAATGTAAAGGGTGATTAGTATGACTCTAAAAGGCAGAATACATTCATTTGAATCCTTTGGTACTGTTGACGGTCCGGGCATAAGATTTGTAATATTTATGCAGGGCTGTCCTTTTCGTTGCCTTTATTGTCACAACCCTGATACCTGGAGTAACGAAAGCGGTAATTTGTATTCCGTTGAAGAGGTTTTCGACAAAATCAAAAGGTATGTTCCCTACTTTAAAAACTCTGGCGGCGGTATTACTGTGTCAGGTGGAGAACCTCTTGTTCAGGTTGAGTTTATTGCTGAATTGTTTAAGAAATGTAAGGAAGAAGGAATTCACACAGCTGTCGATACCAATGGTTTTGTAGAAAGCAATTCCGATGCAGTTAATGCTCTATTGGATTATACAGATCTTGTACTTCTTGATATAAAGCATATAGATGACGAGAAACACAAGTCTTTGACAGGGTGCACTAATGAAAAGGGTCTTCAATTTGCACAGCACTTAAGCGAAAAGAAAATTCCCGTTTGGCTCAGATATGTAGTTGTACCTGGGCTAACGGATTTTGAATTAGATGTAAAAAGACTTGGCAAATTCATTGAAGGTCTTTCAAATATTGAAAATATCGAACTTCTGCCTTTTCACAAAATTGGGGAATACAAGTGGAAGGAACTTGAGATTGATTATAAGCTCTATGATACACATGCCGCTGATGAAAACGATATTGAAAAGGTTCGTAGAATACTCTTTTCTGGTAAGTTGAACTTCGATTGAACAAAAAATGGTGGCTAACGCAACGTTTAAAGGGCTGTAGTGATTGGTTTAAATTAGTGGTTTAAGAGGTGCCTTGTGTGAGAAGTATGGGTACTCGCCGGCGTGCAAGTGCATATTATTCCAAGAACTAAGCTACAAGCCTAAGAGAATGTACGACTCGCTACGGGTCGAATCAAACTCGCTTCGCTCAGACAGTGATTTCGACTTATCTTGCTTTGCAAAAATCGGCCTCCGCTTCGTCTACATTCTCTAAGGCTCTTCGCAATGTTCTTTACATAATATGCATTTGCACTATTGTGAGTTGTGCTTTCCTCTGAAGGTTTTTAGAAAGGTTTAATACCTTTGGATATTCTGCAATCAACAGTTTATTTTTTTATTTTTCACTTTTTTCTGCAGATTTCATCGATCCTGTTATATAACGCATACCACCTCTGAACTCCATTTTCCAGTTTGAAGTAATGGGCTATGTATGGGGCCAAAAGAGATAAAATCAGTAAGCTTACCAATAGGATTACTGGTTTTTCAAAAGACACAGCAAATAGAATTGTAACTATAAAAAACAGTGCAAAAGCAAGAGTAACCATTAGATGTATCAGCCTCTCATGCTGGAGATACTGTATCTGGGTTTTGTGGTAATTCTTCAGCCACTCCCAATCTAAAGCTTCACCTTTATCCAATGTTTTCATAATAAATTGTTCATGCTTTTTCAAATAATCTTCCATACGCCGCAACCCCTATGTTTACTATATTCACTTGCTTGACCGGAGTATTAATTTCTACGATATTAATTATATCGGCTTCTATGCTATTTATCAATATAAGGTGATTTTTGAAAAATGAGGCACCCCATAAGCTTGACTATAATAAGTTTTATACTGGGTATTTGACCACTCTGCTAATCTTTTTATTCTGCTCCTTCGTAAATCCAATCTCTTCCCTCAACAAGGTTGGCTTCATGTAATAATTCCTGTATAGGACTTCTTCTGACATCTCCTAAATTTAGTATTCCTGATTTTTGTTTGGATTTTTCATAAATATACTGCCTTCCTATTGATAAGTTATTCACGCCGGCAGACTTTACAGTATCTTGAGACACAGAAATCACTACAGGTTTAATGACTTCATCGCCTGTTGCCCTTAGTTTAATTTGATTTAGAAGATTTTCAAATTTTTCTTCTTCATCACCTTTTTTATCAGCGTCAGGATTTAATGCTAAGGAGACAAGGACCAAGTTTTCTTTATCCTCATATACAAAACCTCTATCATGGGCAAATTCAAAAACCGCTTTAATCGCTTCATCTACAGGCATTCTCCTCAAATCATTGTCCATAAGAAGTATGTCTGCATCTCTATTTATTGTGTTTATGCCTATAACTAAGTTATTTCTGTCAATCAACAACTCCAGACTGGGATTTATATCTATGTCAACAACAGCATAACTTTTGTTAACGGGTGGCATCTTTATGAAGCGAAGTGCGACTTGGAATAATATTATACCTAAAATAACAATACTTGCGATAGTAGTAACTTTTCTTACTATGTTTTGATGGTTTTCTTTCTTTTCCCAAACTGCAAATTCTATCTGCTGCCCTAAAGACATTCCTTTTTTCTTTTTTAGTAAAACAAAACTACAATCACTGACCATCACAATCGCACCATCTTGTGCTAATTCTACAATAGTACCTATGTTATGGCTTTGGTCCTTTTTTGAATAAGTCTTATCTATATAACCCATCAAACTTTTAAGGTCATTCTTAATAATCAGACTTAATGCAATTACAAATATGCGGTTCTTTTCTAGTGTCCCTCGATATATATTTACTTTATCCAATATATCTTGAATTGGCAGAGTCTTTTTCTTTTCGATTTTTTCTAGCAACCATTCATCTTCCACAATACCTTTAGCAGTCTTTATGCACACAAATATTGAGCCCTCATTTTTTGGACAGGACAAAAGATTGCGAAAAGAGATTCTGTGATGCTTAAACTCTTTTTTCAAAGTCAAAATATCTCTTTTTATTTCTATAGCATTAAATTCATTGGCATCTTCCAATTTTGTATATACTTCTTCAAAATCGTTGTTTTGCTCTTTCCCCAAATATGTAAATGGATTGTCTTTTATTAGTTCACCTTGCTTTTGTCTTCTAGTAGCATAACGAATTTTGAAATTCAAAGACCCATCCCTCCATTCGTATAAAAAGCCATCTGAACTTCTTCACAATTAACTTTGATAGGTCATTTGTAATATAACCTATCTCATAAATCCATAAAACGTTTAAATAGCAATTGCAAAGGTTTTATCGAAATACCTTATATGGTTTGAAATTTTTTAGACCTCTTTAGATATATCGGATAATTTGATATTTATTTAAACATATATATCCATTACAAAAAAGAAAAAAGAAGCAGTGTACGTTTATATACGCAGCTTCTTTTTATTTTTCTCAATTATTCACACTAAATAGTATTCATACTTTCATCAATACAAAGAATGTACTACTTCACTCTGGTTATTTCTGTTGAAGTAGAATCTGCCATATTGATTAATGTTGCCTTATCTTCATTATCTTTCGAGAGCATAAATAAGAAATGCAAATACTCCTCTTTATTTAGAGTGTCACTCTTATCTGCACCTTCTGATTGAAATGTCTCGTAATGAAGTTTAAGAGAAAACAGATTAAAATATCCCCCTGTGTATGTGTCATACTTGCTGAGGTAATCTTGTAAACTTAACTTCACATCAGCTAAAGCTTTTACACCAGAGTAAATCTCTGCCGGACCTTTATAATAATTATCCGAAACATTACTCTTATCTAAAAAATAAGCGTAGAGCCCATCTGTACTAATCTCGATTGCCAGACCACTTTCCGCCTCCCATTTTCCAAATACTTTGTCATCAGAGCTTTTTAACGGATCAGACACTGAATTAGAATCAACATTCACAATCGGTGCTGTCGGAACCGGTTCAGTCTTGTTTTTCTCACAAGCAGTAAAAGATAGCAACATTATTAATGCAAAAACACTTGATATTACCCTTTT
>CAYXPB010000153.1:0-12250 GCA_964466645.1 uncultured Acetivibrio sp.
CACATAATGATACATAAAAAGCAAATGGGAGGGTTTTTTAATGGCAAAGTACGTATATCTTTTTAAAGAAGGAAACGCTTCAATGAGGAACCTGCTTGGTGGAAAAGGGGCCAATCTAGCAGAAATGACGGGATTAGGCCTTCCTGTTCCAAGAGGTTTCACAGTCACTACGGAAGCCTGTACAAGGTATTATCAAGATGGAAAAGTCATTGCAAAAGAGATAGAGGAAGAGATTTCAGCAATGATGTCTACTACTGAAGTTACTGTAGGTAAGAAATTCGGTGATCCTAGCAATCCATTTTTAGTTTCTGTCAGATCAGGTTCAAGAGCATCCATGCCCGGTATGATGGATACCATTTTAAATTTGGGACTTAATGATATTGTGGTAGAAGGCTTAGCGAAGCTTACCGGTAATGAGAGATTTGCCTATGATAGTTATAGAAGATTCATTCAGATGTTTAGTGATGTAGTTATGGAAGTTGATAAGCCAAAGTTTGAAAAGATACTCGAAGCTGTTAAAAAAGAGAATGGAGCAAATTTTGATACTGATCTAACAGCCGATAATTTAAAAGAAGTTGTCAAAAGATATAAAGAACTCTTCAAGAAAGAAAAGGGATTTGATTTTCCTCAAGAACCTAAGGTACAGCTAATGGAAGCTGTTAAGGCGGTTTTCCGTTCCTGGGATAATCCTAGAGCAATAGTATATAGGAGACTTAATGATATTCCGAGTGACTGGGGTACTGCAGTTAATGTTCAGGAAATGGTTTACGGAAATATGGGTAATGACTCCGGTACGGGTGTTGCATTTACCAGAAATCCATCAACAGGTGAAAGGAAACTCTATGGAGAATTCCTTATGAATGCACAGGGAGAAGATGTTGTTGCCGGTATTAGGACACCTCAATCCATAGATCATCTTAAGGAAATCAACCTAAATGCTTATAATCAGTTTTTGGAGATAGCGCAAAAACTTGAAAGTCACTATAAAGATATGCAGGATATGGAGTTTACAATTGAGAAAGGCAAACTGTTTATGCTACAGACCAGAAATGGTAAAAGAACTGCTGCAGCTGCCTTGAAAATAGCAGTTGATCTCGTTTCTGAGGGAATGGCTACAAAGGAAGAAGCTGTTATGAAGGTTGACCCGAAGCAGCTAGATGCACTGCTGCATCCTAACTTTGAACCAAAAGCTTTAAAAGCAGCTGTACCTGTTGCAAAGGGATTGCCGGCATCACCAGGAGCAGCTACAGGCAAAGTTTATTTTGAGGCTGAAGATGCTGTAAATGCATACAAGAATGGAGAAAAGAATTTGGTGCTTGTAAGACTTGAGACTTCTCCAGAGGATATCGAAGGTATGCATGTTTCGAAGGGAATACTTACAGGACGTGGCGGTATGACATCACATGCAGCGGTTGTTGCACGAGGGATGGGAACATGCTGTGTTGCTGGTTGTAATGATGTAAAAATAAATGAAGAAGAAAAATACTTTATTGATAAAAACGGTAAAAGATATGCAGAAGGAGATTGGATATCTCTTGATGGTTCTACAGGTAATGTGTATGGTGAAAGTCTGCCAACAGTTGATCCTGAAATGACAGGAGATTTTTCAACCTTAATGGCTTGGGCAGATGACCTTAGAAAATTAAAAGTAAGGACAAATGCAGATACGCCGGCTGATGCTGCACAGGCACTTAAGTTCGGTGCAGAAGGTATTGGACTTTGTCGTACAGAGCATATGTTCTTTGATGCTGACAGGATACCTGCTATGAGAGAAATGATTGTTGCAAGGACTGAAGAGCAGAGAAGAAAAGCGCTTGATAAATTGCTTCCAATACAAAGAGGAGATTTTGAAGGGCTATTTAGGGAAATGAAGGGTTATCCCGTAACTATAAGATTCCTAGATCCTCCGCTTCATGAGTTCCTTCCACAAGCGGACGTAGACATTGCTGAGCTTGCAAAAGAAATGGGAATGTCTTTTGAAGAATTGAAAGGTGTAGTTGCAGATCTTCATGAGTTTAATCCAATGATGGGTCATAGAGGATGCCGTCTTGCTGTTACGTATCCTGAAATTGCAGAAATGCAGACAAGGGCTGTTATTGAAGCAGCTATTAATGTAAATAAGCAGGGTATGAGTGTTATTCCTGAAATTATGATTCCATTAGTTGGAGATATTAAGGAATTAAAATATGTTAAAGATGTTGTTGTAAAAACTGCAAATGAAGTTATTGAGAAGGCCGCAGTTAAGTTGGACTACAAAGTTGGAACAATGATTGAGATACCAAGAGCTGCTATTACTGCTGATGAAATAGCAAAAGAAGCTGAATTTTTCTCCTTTGGTACAAATGACCTTACTCAGATGACTTTTGGTTTCAGTCGTGATGATGCAGGAAATTTCTTGGAGGAGTATTACAACAAAAAGATTTATGAATCTGATCCTTTTGCAAGACTTGATCAGACTGGTGTTGGTAAACTTATTGAAATGGCTTCAAAGCTTGGCAAACAAGTAAGACCAGATATCAAGCTTGGTATATGTGGAGAGCACGGTGGAGATCCATCTTCGGTAGAGTTTTGCCATAAAGCCGGATTGAATTATGTGTCCTGTTCACCATTCCGTGTTCCGATAGCAAGACTTGCTGCTGCTCAGGCGGCTGTAAAGAAAGAAGGAGAATTAGGGCAGAAATAGGCATATTTTCAAGCCTTAATAATGTTATTGCCATAGTAGGGTGCGCAAAAAAATGCGTCCGAATGTTGAGATTTAAGTATATTATAGCTGTTAAATAGAAGGAGTAAGGTGTGAATTAGCACCTTGCTCTTTTTGATTAAGGCTATAACTTCTTATTATGAAATTTTATCTGTTCTAGGATTTTATAAATTCTATGCTTAAAAAAGCTGCTAACAATATTTTATGTTATATGTTAAAATTGAATGAGGGTAATTCCAAAAAAATAGGCAATTACCACTTCAAAATAATGATTCTATGCTTGGAAGCTTAAAAGCTTTCGTGATGGGCTTTGTGACATTAATGTTGAAGAGGATTTTTTGAAATCTACTAAACAATACTCATAGGAGTGATACAAATGAAAAGACTGATATCAATATTTATAATATTTACAATATTTATTTTGGGTAGTGTAGTGCTTGCACAAAATGATACTTCACAACATTTACGAAGTATCGCTCGTAGCGATTCAGGGTTATATACAGCAGTGGGTGATGCAGGAAGTATTATTACATCGGAAGATGCGATTAGTTGGAACAAAACATATGCAGGGACGCTGGAAAAAATTAACGGGGTAATTTGGGCAATGGGAAAGTTTGTTGCAGTAGGGGACAAGGGTGTTATTTTAACATCTTCTGACGGCAAGGACTGGACTAATGCAGATTTATTAAAAGATAAAGTTAATTTGCACAGTGTTGCAAGCAGTGGTAAGGAAATTATTGCTACAGGAGATGATGGAACTGTCTTGATATCAAAAGACGGTGTTTTTTGGGAACAAAGAAGAATGGCTACAGCTGAGAGGATTAACAGAGTCAGGTGGATAAATGACAGATATATTGCTGTCGGAGGAGCAATGCTGATTTTAACATCTACAGATGGAATTACATGGGATGAGGTAAAGGCAGAACCAACTTCCACAATTATGTTTACTGATGTTGAATGGGATGGAGATAAATATGTAGTAGTCGGTGACCACTTGAGTATATGGGTGTCGAAAGATGGTAAGGCTTGGACGCAGGATGAATCCATACTTAAAAAGGATGAAATGGATTATACGCTGTGTATTTATTCAATTGTATGGACAGGAGACAAATTTGTAGCTGTGGGTCAACGTGGGATTATTTTGTACTCTAAAGATGGATCCGATTGGTATAGGGGAGCCGAGGTCACAAGAAAAGAATTAAAGGATATTATATATTCAAACAACAAGTTTGTTGTGATTGGTGATAAGGGGGTAATTCTCACTTCAGAAGATGGATCAAAGTGGAATAACCATAATAACATAAGTGTTCAATCTACTAAGGTAAATCTAAAGTCAGATGAGCAGAAATTACTTAATATTACCTTGAATCATCCCTATGGTGAGTCGGAAGATATTACTAATGAGACTTTATTTGAGGTAATTGACGGAAAAGATTTGCTTTCAGTTGATGGAGACGGAACAATGAAGGCCATTAGTGTAGGACAGGCGATTGTGAAAGCAACTTATGATTATAAAGCCATAGAGGTATCTGTAAAAGTAGAAAATGCTACTATTGTACAAAGCGAGAAAAATGATAATAGCCAAGAAGACAATAAGCAAGCTGGTGGCAGCACAAAACTATCGGACATACTGCTAACGGCAGGAGCGGTTTTTGCTGTTATAGCTTTGATTTCAATATTGATTAAAAAAAGAAATAGTTAGATAAAGAACATGTGAATATTGATATTTTATATCACTGAAGGGATAGGGAAGAGATTTGAGTTGTTTGTGATATGTTTTTAACGCATTGGCTTTGGTGAAATAATACTGTATAAGTAATTTTTTGAAGATTTCTTGGTTATTTAGGAAAATATATGTTATAATAAAAAAAGTTTGGAAAAATTTCAACAAGTATAAAAATTAGCATTGTTGATATTGCAAGAGTTAAAAAGACTTCTTGCGTAATACTCATTTTTAGAGGGGGAAAAATTCATGAAATCTATTTGTTTTGGTTTAAAATGGGTTCGTAAAAACCCAAAAGCAGTTGTTTCTTTTTTTGCACTGCTTATGTCCTTATTTGTATTAAGTAAAAGTGGTGTTGAAGCAAAGATTATTAATAATGAATTTGTTGATTTAACGTTCACAGTTGATTCAAAAGATTATTTATCAAAAAGTATTAAAAAGAAAATGGACATTGCTCCTTTTATTGAAAATGGCTCTACATTAGTTCCTTTCAGAACTATGTTTGAAGAGTTGGGATATACTATTAAATGGGATGATAGTGAAAGATCTATTTTTGCATATAAGATGGGAAGTCAAATGAAGCTTATTATTGATGATAATATTGCAATTGTAAATGGCCAACAAAAGATTATTGAAGTTGCACCTAAAATTGTAAACAGTAGAACTTTTGTACCGTTAAGATTTGTTTCAGAAAATGCGGGAGCAAATGTAGTCTGGGATGATTCAACAAGAGCAATTTACATAACAAAAGTAGGTAAATATGATACTGGCGGAGTCTTATTCTACGAAAAAGGTAAGAATAACAATAATAAAGTTTACGTCTATGACGGTAATGAATTTAGAGTGTTGCCGATAACTAATAAGTCTATAGTGAATTGGTACTCATACAAAGGTAAGGTTCTCCTTACAATGTTTGATTCCTCTACAAGCAAAAACAACTTTGCACAGTTTAAAAATGGTGCCTTTGAAGTATTGATTAATGATTTTGATATTCAGGAAACATTTGAATATAACAACAATTTAATAATTCATGGATACGATAGAGAGCAAAAATTCAATAAATTATACAGATTTGACGGAGAGTCGTTAGAACTTATTAAAGATAATTTTTATGTTGGAAAACATATGGAGATCAATGGTAAATTAGTAATTAACAAATATGATAACACAAGAAACTATTCTTTGTTAGTGTTTGATAAGAATTCTTCAAACCCTTGGGAACCTAAGGTGCTATCCGATAACTTTATTATTAAGGATTCGGTTATACTTGAAAATGTTTTATATATGACAGGTGTATTAGAAGAAGGAACATCAAAACCGTTAGCATCGTACAGTGGATTAGGTACTGAACCGTTTTACTTTAGGGTATTGCTTAGTAATACAGATATTAATATAAATGATATTGCTGTTTATAAAGATAAAATTTATGTTGTGAAATCTGGAAAACTTAAGTTTATAAGTAATAATGATTTGCATAATGTACTTGTTAACTATAAAAATACTAAAACTTATATCGATTATTCCATAAATAAAATAATAGCATTTAATAATAAACTATATGTAGGAGTTAAAAGCGGGGGATATGTTGATTCAAAAGGTGTTGCCTTGAAGACGAATTATTCTAAAATAGGTCCCTTTGTTATGGAGTTTGAAAGCACAACAGCTACTTCAAACTTTATTAGCGATTTTACTCTTAAAGAATTCAGGATTGAAGGAAATGCACTTCTTGCATTAGGAAATTTGGTTACTAAGGACTCCGCATTATATATATATAATGGTATAAATAAACCTGTAAGTACGTTGGATGTTTTGAGTATAAAAAATACATTGACTGTTAATAACAAATTATTTATTGATGTTACTGATAAAAGTAGAATAACTGATAAAAACAGAGATACAATGTTGATATATGAAGGAAACACAATTAAGAATCTTGTTGTTGATATGAAAACAAAGTATTGGGAAGCTGTTAAGGATAGCATGGTGTTTTCGGGTTATGAGAATGGAATTAATGCTAATAAATTGTATTCGTACGGATATGCGTTTAATGAATTGCTAAGCAATTTTGATGTAAAATATTGGAGTAAAGTGGAAAATTCACTTTTTGTATGCGGCAGTTCTCCTCAAGATAAGAAATTTGGACTTTACAAATTTAATGATGCTAATATGTTAAGTTTAGAGCAAAACATGGAAGCCATAAATGTAATAAAAGCTAAAGGAAATTACTATCTTGTGTATGCTTATGATAGAGATAATCAGTCGCCATTAAAAGGCAAGAAGATTCTTTATATTTATGATGATTCAACGAGAGACTTTGTGGAGATGAAAGTAAACATAGAAATAACTGATATGATCTTTATGGAATAATATGTGTAAATTTGGATGTTTGTCATAACTGATAAAACTCTAGAAGTTTATTCGATATACTTCTAGAGTTTTTATTATGAAAAAGTATTTTTATTAATATATTATATAAATTGAGTTATATATTTTTTTGAAAATACAGTTCTTAAAAGTCTAAGTTAGTGGTTTTGGCTTGAAGTTTACAGTGGAGTGTCTCTAAAAAAAATAATAAAATATTTTTTGCTATTTTACGAAACAAAAAAATAATAAGTTCGAATATACTATATAGGAAGGTGTATGTAGTAAATTATAATTACGGTGAGCATTCTATAGCCACTTTTCAGAGAATTATAATTTATCGTATGCTTCCTTTTTCCCTTATAAACCGCTTTCTTTTCATTTTCAAAATGTTTAGAAAGGGGTTCCTTTTTTATATTTTCAAAACCTTGGTAAATTAAAGGACGATAGTGTATTGAAGTTAAGGTACATAAGATGATTCTAAAAAAAACTTTGCAATGGTCACGTCAAAAAGATCGGATTGATGGGATTTGTGTCACAAATTATGTATAGGTTATTTTTTGAAATGGTCTAAAATGATTTTATAAAACAATATAGTTGGAAAATCAGCAGTTTCAATATATAATAGAAATATAAGCTCTTTTCACAGAGAAATATAGAAGGGTTTTTGAAATTCCCGTCAAAAAAACATTTTGCATACGAATTTTAAAATTAGCCTTGAGTATCTATGATATGACTATGATGCTAATTTTGTATTTATGGGGGAAGAACTGGAAGATGAAGAGGTGGAACATTTGTTATTTGTTTTTTCTATCTATAGCTCAGAAGCTAAGGAGGATTTGTCCAATATCATCGATAGAATCAAAGCAGGAGACGATCAACTCAGGGAAAAGTTTATTGTAGATTATATACCGTTTATAGTTAAAGTACTTTCCAATGCAACAAAGAATAAAATTGATTTGAAGAATAGTGATGAATATAGTATTGGTCTAA
The DNA here is from genome assembly GCA_964466645.1 of uncultured Acetivibrio sp. Taxonomy (GTDB): domain Bacteria; phylum Bacillota; class Clostridia; order Acetivibrionales; family Acetivibrionaceae; genus Acetivibrio. The sequence continues at coordinate 7,779 of CAYXPB010000153.1, forward strand.
TTGCGTTTAATGAAGCAATTGAAAAATATGACAGCAACAAAAATAAGAAAGCATTTAACTTTTTTTCCTTTGCTGAGCTGGTAATAAAAAGAAGGATGATTGATTATTTTAGGGTTAGTTCAAAAAATAAGGAAATGCCTTTTTCATATTTTGAATCCGATGATGAGCATTTTGAGGATAAATATCTTCATGATGAGTCATGGACGGGATATGACAGAATTGAGGTGTTCCAGGAAATAACGCATTATTCTAAGATGCTTGAAAGGTTTGACATTAAAATAAGTGATTTACATAAATATACGCCTAAGCACAGTGATTCTATTAAGATGTGTGTGGATATCGGACGCAAAATTGCTGAAAACAGGGAGGTTTTTGAGAAACTTATTAAAAAGAAATACTTCCCTATGAAGGACATTTTGAAGTTCGTAAGCGTGCATCCTAGTACAATAGAAAAAAACAGGAAGTTTATTATTTCTGTAAGCATTATTTATGGGAACAACTATGAGTATCTGAAAACATACTTTAATAGTGGCAGGTGAAGTTATTGTGGAAATGTATAAAGGTTTGATATTTAGTATGGACAAAAAGTCGGCAGTAGTAGCTACGCCTCAGAGTGCAGTATATAAGATTAACCGCAATAGAACAATGTATATAGGTAAGGAAATAGTGTTTTCAGACAAAGATATTATTGATTACAGGTATTATGTTAGAAGGTATTCTGTTGCGGCGGCTTGTTTGTTTTTAGTTTTAGGTGTTGCGTTAGGTTTAAAATTGAATTTTAACAAGAGTTTTTTAGGCATGAAGGAATATGCTTATATAAGTATGGATATTAACCCTAGTGTGGAATTTGCTATTGATAAATCACAAAGGGTTCTTAAGGTTGACCCTTTAAACAGTGATGCAGAGGAAATTGTTGCACGCGAAGAATTTAATGGGATGCAACTTGAAGATGCCATTACTAAAGTATATACAATATGCGAAGATAGGGGTATTATAGATGCTGCAAATAAAGTGTCTTTATTGATTTCAGGTTCTGTAAATCCTGACAATAAAGATTATAAGAAAGAGAACTCAGTTGCAGACGATATTATAGATGACATTTTACATGATTTAAAAGAAAATATTTTAAAAGCAAGTGATAATGAGCCTGAAATTGTTGTTTTTCGAATTGTGCCGGAAGCTAGAGCTCAAGCTTTTGAAAATGATATTTCTCCTTCTAAATACGCGCTATATTCTGAAATTATAAGGCAAGGGGAAGAAATATCCATTAATGAAATGAAAAATTCTTCAGTGGATGAGATTGTAAAGATGTACAATGATATGAATGAGAATATTGAATCCTCCACTAAAACAGTATTTATTACACCAGAACCTACTGGTGGAGCAGATAAAGTTTCCCCAAGTCCGACGGTAACACCAACACCTTTTGAGGTAGAAACACCAACGCCATTAGTGACACCTACAGTAAATTTGCCGATGGTGACTCAGAATGCTTCAACACCTACACCGGTACCTACGGATAAACCTACATCGGTTCCAACGGTTATACCTACACCAGTATCTACGGATGAACCTACACCGATCCCTACAGACAAACCTATACCTACTAAAGTAAATTTAGGAACTGGTTTGAGAGGCGAATATTTTGATAATATAGATCTTACTAATTTCAAATTAACACGTGTGGATGAAAAAATTGATTTTTTTTGGGGGATGTATTCACCAGCAACTGAAGTTAGAGACGATGAGACTTATAGCGTTCGCTGGAGCGGAAAAATAAGGCCTTTCCATAGTGAAGAGTATACCTTCTACATTGTCCGAGATAATGGGGTTAGACTTTGGATTGATAATAAGCTGATAATAGACAAATGGGACAGTGAAACAAGTTTTAGCGATACAGGTAAAATTGTTCTTGAAGCTGGGAAGTTTTATGATATTAAACTTGAGTACTTTAATAATGTGGGTAACGGAGTTGTCAAACTTGAATGGAGTAGTAATAGCACAGGAAAGTCTGTTGTTCCTCCCGTATGTCTATATCCTTCAGAGGCGAAGAGTTATGAAAGTAATTTACCCGGAAAAGGTATTGGCTTGGCATATGAGTATTTCGAAGATGATAATTTGACAAACTTCAAAGAAAAAGGAATAGACAGTGTTATTGACTTTAACTGGGGTGTCGGATCACCTACCAAATCAGTTAGTAAGGACCAGAATTACAGTATTCGTTGGAAAGGCTATATTCAGGCGCCTTATGATGAGGACTACGTGTTCCATGTTACTTATGATGATGGTGCAAGTCTATGGGTTAACAGACAGCTTCTGGTGGATAAATGGAATGTAAGTGAGATAAATACGGTTAAGAGTAAAGCTATCTCATTAAAAGCCGGGCAGAAAGTTGAAATATTACTTTTGTACCATAACAATAGTTTGGCAGGACAAGTTAAGCTTGAATGGGAAAGTCCAAGCATTAAAAGGTCTGTTGTTCCAAAAAGTTGTTTAAATCCATGGTGATAGTTGGATAAGACCCCTAAAATCTTATGTTTTTTACGAATAAATATATAGGACAATTTGTTGTTGTTACATTTTAACTAATTGTCTGAGAAGTTTTTTTTGAGTTTATTATAGCAAGTACTTCTTAAGACAATTGTTTAAGAGGTGCTTGTTAAAATATTTATTTTTTTGGAGGGAGATTATATGATAATGAAAAAAAAGTTGGTTTTATCGGTTGTTATGTCAATGATATTGACTTTCATGAGTTTTCCTAAAACCATCGCGGCAAGTTATACAGCTTCAGTGGACATTAATACTACATATCAGACTCTTGAAGGGTTTGGTGCGGCAATAGCATGGTATAATGACTATTTGACAACGCATCCAAACAAAAATGACCTTTATAAAGTATTGTTTTATGATTCAGGCTTGGACATATTAAGGCTCAGAAATCAGTATAGAAACAGCAACAATTTTGCTTATGACGATAAAGAGATTGTTGAGTATGCCAAGATAATGAATCCAGAACTTAAGGTTTTACTTTGTTCATGGTCGCCACCGGAGGATTTAAAGAAGGATGGTGTTATGAACGGGGGAACTCTTGTTAAAGAGGACGGGTCTTTTGTGTATGATAAGTTTGCTGATTACTGGTATAATTCTTTAGTTGCTTACAAAGCAAAAGGAATAGTACCGGATTACATAAGTATTCAAAATGAGGTGGAATACGAGAATGCAGATTGGGAAACCTGTATATTCAGAGAAACTGAAACTTCAGAGTATCCTGGTTATGGAAAGGCATTCGATGCAGTTTACAAAAAAATAAAAGATTTGCCTGACATGCCTAAAATATTGGGAGTTGAGTCGGCAGGTATAATGAATAACACAGTTCAAAACTATGCAAAAGAGATTGATCTTTCAAAGGTATATGGCATTGCCCATCATCTTTATAATGGTGGGGATGGTAATAATCCTGACAGCTTTAACGACATATTCAAGAGCTTGGCTGAAGATTTTGCTGATAAACCGCTTTTTATGACAGAATATGATTACGGGACACCCTTTACTACAGCAGAATTGATACATAACTCTCTTGTAGTAGAAGGCGTTAGTGCATATTTTTATTGGGATCTTATCTGGGAAAACCAACAGAGACCTTTGGTAGCTATAGAAAAGCCAAGGAATCCAAACGAGTGGACTACAGAAGAGGGATATATAATTTCTGACTTTTATCCTATTATCCAGCAATATGCTAAATTTACAGATCCGGGATATAAGAGGGTGGAAGCTTCTTGTAGTGCAAATGATGTAAAGGTATCTGCGTTTGTATCACCTGATCAGAGCAAGTTGACTATGATTTTAATAAACAAAGCATCTTCAGAGAATACTGTTACACTAGATCTAAATGGCTATTCTTCAAGTAAATCGGTAGTATATCGTACTCTATCAAATGGAACCGAAGAGTTTGAAAAGGTTGGAAGTCTTTCGGGTAATACCGTTACTCTTCCGGCTCAATCTGTTGTTACGGTTGCATTAGGAGTTTCTGATGAAGCTTCAACACCACCAGCGCTTCCGACACCAACGCCAAAGCCAGAGTCAAGAAGTGCCTTCGAATTGATACAAGCAGAAGACTTCAATAGCATGTCCGGTGTACAGTGTGAAGTGATTTCTGATGATGGCAACAAGACTGTTGGTTATATAGAAGGTGGAGATCATATATGCTTTAAGGGAGTAGATTTTGGTTCGGGAGCAACCGGGTTTGAGGCAAGAATATCGAGCGCCGAAAGTGGTGGAGAAATTGAAATCCGTCTTGATGAGATGTATGGAACTACTGTGGCGAGTATTCCGGTTATCGGAACAGGAGATTGGAATGAATATACCGATATCAAAACTAGCGTAGAAGGCTTTGAAGGCAAACATGACCTGTATTTGTTTTTTAGCGGCGGTGGTGGATATCTCTTTAATATAGACAATTTTGTGTTTACCGG
>CAYXPB010000154.1:0-12188 GCA_964466645.1 uncultured Acetivibrio sp.
CCGCATGACTGCTTCTCCTATAGTCCTTCATCCCCTCACCTCAGTAATATCTTAATCGAGTACCCTACCCCATTCAAGATTAACTGCTAAAAGCTGTTCGCCTAAAGGCGAAGGGTTTAGACCTGGCGCATTGATGCTAAATATATCAGGAAATCTACCAATACTCACCTGTTAACGGTTCCTTCCCAGGTACCTACTTTGTACTGTTTCTTCTCAGCTTGTGTAAACCAGCGTGCAGTAACACATTTTGTTTCAGTAAAAAATCGAATGCCATCAAGGCCAAACACATGACTTTCACCAAAAAAAGATTCTTTATGACCAGAGAACGGGAAGAAACTAACAGGCACTGGAATACCAACATTGATGCCTACCATGCCCGCATGGGTTCGACGTGCAAATTCCCTAGCATAATAACCGCTTTCTGTGAAGATACATGAACCGTTAGCAAATCGGCTATTATTCATAATGGTAATTCCTTCTTCAAAACCCTGAACGCGTTTTATGCAAAGCACAGGGCCAAATATTTCCTCACGGCCAACTGACATATCTTCAGTCACACAGTCTAATATAGTCGGACCAATAAAGAAGCCTTTTTCATAACCAGGGATGACCATTTTACGCCCGTCTAGAATTAGCTTAGCACCCTCTTCAACGCCCTTGTTGATCCAACCTTTGACAAAAGATTGATGCTCGGCGCTCACCACTGGGCCAAGTTCTGTTTTTGGGTCATAGGCACAGCCAACCACTCGCTGCATGGCATAATTTTTTATATGTTCGATAAATTCATCAGCGACTTCATTCACCACCACACAGACGGGCAACGCCATACAGCGCATGCCAGCGCAACCAAAGGTAGAATTTATGATGCCAGCAGCAGTTCGCTCAAGCGACGCATCAGCCAAAACGAGACCGTGGTTTTTAGCTTCAGTCTGTGCTTGGACACGCTTACCGTGAGCAGCAGCAATCGAATATACGTGCCTCCCGACTTTAGTAGAGCCAACGAAGGTGACACCGCGCACAACAGGATGGGTGATTAACAATTCAGCCTCGCGGCGTGAGCATGTAACTAGGTTGACAACACCCCTAGGCAAACCCGCCTCATAGAGTAATTCTAGCAGTCGAATTCCAGTGGTGGGTACCAAACTAGCCGCCTTAAGAACAAAGGTATTGCCGGTAACAATAGCTAAAGGAATCATCCATCCAAAGGGAATCATGGCCGGGAAATTAAATGGGGCAATGCCAGCAAACACGCCTAGCGGTTCCCGATAGCTAACCGTGTCATGCCCGCTAGACACATTCATTATAGATTCACCCTTAGCTACCATAGGAGCAGCAACCGCTACTTCACATCCCTCGATAATTTTAACTATCTCACCGCGGGATTCATCAAGATTCTTTCCTACCTCACGCGAGCACATATAGGCAAGCTCGTCCTCGTGTTGCTCCAGTAACGTTTTATACCTGTAAAGGACCTGAGCACGTTTTTGTATCGGCAACCCCGCCCAATCTGGGTAAGCCTTAGCGGCAGCAATAACCGCTGACTCAACTTCCATCGACGTACAGCACGGAGCTTTTGCAAAGATTTCACCGGTACTGCAGTCGGTTACATCCATGTACTTTTTTGTAACTGACTCTCGCCACTCACCGTCAACGCAGTACTTTAAATCCCGAACTTGCTTGGCTTTACCCAACTGCATGCCATTGCCTCCTTAACAATTTCAATATTTTATACAACTATACTAAGATCATCTTTTTCTTTTTCTATTTATTTAATTCCCTGTAATACTATTGCGATGATCATCATGACTAAGATAAATACCATATTCTTTAAGCTTTCTGTAAAGAGTAGCTCGACTAATCCCTAGTTCTTTACATATTAGAGTTGTGGCTGATTTATTGTTTATTTTAAGCAGCTTACAGTAGTTAACTTTTTCTATAATAACATTTCTTTCACATAACTGTAGGGTTTCAACCAATGTTGAGCCATCTTTGTATCTTAGATAGTCCCTATGTTTTTTATTATCTCTCCCCAATCTTTTTGCAATCGTTGTTTCGCTTATCTGTTTACCAGTTTCAAAAGTGACCGCATACTCAATTACATTTTGCAACTCTCTTATATTTCCTGGCCAATTGTAATTTAACAGTAATTCCTGAGCACCTAAAGCTATCCCTGTAATATCTTTACTACATCTCATGGCATGCATTTTTACGAATTTATAGGCAATCCCAATAATTTCATCAACCCTTTCTCTTAAAGGTGGTAGGTCTAAGGGTATTATATTTAAGCGATAATAAAGATCTTCGCGAAAAGAACCATTTTGAATTCGCTCAAGGAGTTCAGCATTAGTAGCAGATATGATCCTAATATTTAACTTTCTAATTTTATTGCAACCTACCCTGCATACTTCTTTCTCTTGAACAGTCCTTAAAAGTTTGACCTGTAATCTAAGTGGCATTTCACTTATTTCATCTAAGAATACAGTGCCATTTTCAGCAACCTCCAGCTTACCTATTTTTGTATCTGCTGCACCCGTAAAAGCACCTTTTACATATCCGAACAACTCACTTTCCAGTAAATTTTCAGGTATTGCACCACAATTAATCGGCACAAACGGATAATCCTTCCGTGGGCTAAAATCATGCATTGCTCTTGCAAATAATTCCTTCCCGGTTCCACTTTCCCCATAAATAAGTATGTTTGAATCTGTTAAAGCAGCTTTTCTAGCGAACGTTTTAATTTCTAGAAACTCCTTAGATGTACCCAAAATATCATTAAACTCGATTTTGGGATGGTTTATTTCAGCAGACTGAATAATTTTCTTTGTAATTTTTCGTTGGTTATGAAGCGACACGATAACTTCCGTTAGCTGTCCCAAGTGAGACATTATTGTTACATAAGAAAGAAAATGATACTTGTCTTTATTATGATTTACCACTATTTCTACTGGATTATTTCCTTTATTATTTATTAGGTCATGATGAACAAGATAATGCCATATATTGTTCATCATGGCACTGCTGTCTTCTATCCCCATTTCTTTATATAATTTCTTTATTGCCTTGTTGCTAAATACGACTGACCCTTTATTATCGTATACAATGATACCTTCACTCATCACATTTAGCATGTTCGCTAATTTATTTAATAGTTGTTGGTTTTCATCTTCTATTAAATATCTTGCGTATTTTGCCTCTAATAACGAAGCCATTTTTTGGAGAAAGTCTAAATATACGATCCTGTGTTCTATTATTTTACAATTTTGCATTTCATCGAATGCTATAACCCCTATTACTCCAATAACATTTTTATTGAGCAAAATAGGAACACATATTTCAGCCTTTTCAGTGCACTCTTTCAGCACAGGACAGCCAAAACAAATGCAATTATTTTCCCCAGCGTTTAGTATTTCTTGTGGTAGGCCTGTTTGCAGGCAGATATCAAAAGCTGTCCTTTTTTGAATATATTTATTTACCATTTTGAGGTAGCGTCCTGTACCAGCAACCCTCTTTCTATTAGAATCCATTATTGTAACATCAATGCCAACAACCGATTTTATAGCTTCTGCTATCTTTTGTGAAAAGAGTTGGTATTCCTTATTAAAACCTGAATGTTGATTATTAATTTTTCTAATGAGTAACCCTCCCAATTGTTTTCAAGCCTATTATAATAGCAACCATATTATCTTTTTTTATTAACTTCTCCCGACAATATGTTTACTAAATATATATCGTTACCATCACATTTGACTTCGTAATAGGGAATATAGACCATTTTGCCGTTCAGTATTTTTAAGGAAGGTCTTTTAATAACATACTTGCGTAATATCAGTTTTTCAATGATGTTGCTTAACATATCCTCTATTTTATGTTTTGTAAACACTTCGGAACATATGTCCTCTTTCTTCGCATAATAACTAGAATAATTAGGATAAACGTAAGTAAGTCCGTACCGTCCGCTAACAGCATCTATATAGATAACATAATATACTTTCTTCGGTTTAAAAGGAGGCCGGTCACATAAAGCCTCGATATTAACAAAATAAAATGGTCTATAAGTTTTGTTAACATTATAAGACATTCTATTTTTTTTTATTTTTATTGATATCCCTATCTTTATTAAGGATTTTTCTTTTAGCACAATGCTGTATACATTATCCAAGTTTACGTACTCACTACCAGATACTATATCTATCTGTTCCAAGATTCTCACCTTCCTCTACAATAAAACGTAAAATAAAACTGTTTAAGCTAATATCGTGATTTCTATTCCCGAAATCACTACCGGTAATTTACACTTTCATTCGATTACAAAATCAGAATCACACTTACTCGTTACCTATAACAAAGGTCTTAAGTTCACTGTAGTTGCGGATAAGAACCTGTATTCCACCTTACATCGTTCGTGGCACTGCTGATATTGATTACTTACCATCAGTCATTCTTCTCTTTTAAATCAAACAGACAGCAATCATCGCCGTCAAGAATATTTGTTAGATGGTTACATATTATATCATTATAAGAAACATACTTTGCTTGATCAACCAAACAATATAGACGACCCAGTTCCATTGAACCTTTTTCCTTCCAAGTATCTGCTAAAGGGCAATAAGTAACACAATCCCTTTTCACCCCATCCTCACACATTAGTGAATCAAACCTCCATCCCAACTTAGGTAAATCGGATGCTTTTTTGAAGTTTTCAACAGTTAAAGGCAAACCTAATTCCTCAACCATCTCTTTAACCTTCAAGCCACTATTGCAACCATACCGCCAAATTATTTCTCTAATTATTTTTTTCCCTTTAATGGAACCATATTTCTCCACTAGCACCTCAGACATAAAATGATAAAGTAACGCTAACCTTTTAGCCATCACAACAACTTGTTCTTCTGCCTCACTAACCGTTATACACTTCTCATTGTTTTTATTTTTCACCTTAATGAAAGTCCCTCCAAATGTATTATTAGTAATTATGGTGCTTAGTGCTTGGTGTTAATAGTCAATAAAACCGAAACCAACCAAGCACTAAGCAATCTTTATCTATTCAATACTTATTAATGATTTGTCAAGTCATCTTGCACCTTCTGTCTCCATTGTGTTTTTATTTTCAATCAGACTTACACCATATGTGACAATGGCTGATAGCGGGGTAGCTATAAGCACCTCAGTCATTGATGGTAATATGTGGGATAGGTTTAAAAAGGCAAACGCCACAAACCCAATAAGCATACCCGTAAATACGCCATTGCGCGTTGCCCTTTTCCAATATATGGTCATTAATGTCGGAGCCAAGAAGGAGGCTATCAACCCCCCTGCAGCCATCGCGGCTAATATGCTTATCAGCTGTGTTGTTCGCAGGGATAGAAATATTATCAATAGACCTACTACCCACATGGATATTACTGCAAGACGAATTACTGTTCTTTCTGATGCTTTTGGATTAATAACACCTTGATAAACATCTCTAGCGATAGTTGCACTTACTGCTAGTAGTGCTGAATCCGTAGATGACATTATTGCTGCAAGTATTCCTACGACTAAAAATCCACGTAAAAGTGGAGGGCAAAATTCGTTCATAACAATTACAAAAGCCATATCAGGATTAGATAGACCTTCAGGAGCTAAGTTTGCTGCGGCCATAGCTATAACTAAAGCAACAAAACCCACCGTTAAACCACCTAGCATGGAAGAATACAACATCGAACGCCTAGCAGAACGAGGGTTCCTCATAGTCAAGGTACGCATTATTGATGTTGGAAAAACTATACCTATAAACACCCAGGTTGAGGCCAATCCTATTACTGATATAGTTGGCATGCCTAGATTTGCCAATATAGGACGAGCAGCCAAACTGGACGTAAGAAGGTTACCAAAACCGCCGAACTTCACCAGCGCTATCAATGACAAGCAAAGTGCACCCGCAAACATTACTATTCCCTGAATTATATCTGTAACAGTTACAGCCCACATGCCCCCAATAGAAGAATAAATTAAAAATGTTAAGCCAACCACAACTAACACGATGTCGAAATTGACACCTATGAGCCATTCCCCAACAATGCCAGATGCCCTTAGTTGTGGGATGACAAATAGACTTATAAAAACAATCACGATGACAGAATACAGAACATTTATACGCTTTCCTTCAAATCGCTGTTTAAAAAAATCGCCCAGAGTACAAATATCGCTTTCCAACAAAGGTTTAGATGTAAGATAAGCAACAAGGGGGAATTGGGCCGCAAATGCTATTGCTACGGCAGCCCCAAATGGTAACCCCATATTATAAGTTAACCCAGCCATCCCTATCATTGTACTAGCACTTCCTACTACAGCATACATAGCTAAGCCACCAGGTAAAACACCTAGAAAACGAGAAGCTATCCAATATTCTACTTGTGATTTTAAGGCTCGTTTAGATAGATATATACCTAAGAATAGCATGGCCAACATATAAATTAGAACCATGCCTGCCTCCAAAGCCTTGATTTCTCCTAACATATATTCTCACCTTCTTTTTCTTCTATTTTTTCTACTTGTGCGTTGAATATGCACAATTGAGCCCAATAAACAGCCATCATTGCTAAAAATCCCCAGAACATTAGAGGAAGCCCACCGATTAGGATGTTTGCTGTCAAAGGATATAAAACAAAATATAGTATATACAAACTAACAACAGTAAATAAAGCATTTAACAGACTTAACCGAACAATTTTGGATGACACCATAAAAACCTCCTGACTAAGTGTTGTCGGCAAACCTTTTCAAATACTCAGTATCGTCAACACCAACACGTTCCCCACCATTTTTTTAACATCACCCCCCAACTTATATAACGGCCTGGAACCTTAATTACGGTATAACAACATATATTTTTTCATTCTACAATTTTTCCACGCACGATTATCTTACAAATGCTTTCATATGCATTTAGCTTCTCTATCGGGTTATCTTTTAGCAACAGCATGTTTGCTTTAAAGTTCTCTTTAATTTGACCAACTTCGTTAGATAGACCTATGGCCTCAGCGGCATTGATCGTAAGAGAACGCAAAATATCCACTTTACTTACACCCGCGTCAAACATTGCTTTTACTTCAGTAAAAATATCGTCAAACAAGTTATGCGGTGAACCGGCATCAGTACCATAAGCTACCTTAGCTCCTGCACGATACGCCTTTTCAAAACGGGGCACCTTTTCATCATACACACGTTTTGCTTGCTCCACAATGTGAGAAGTTAACCCTGATTCTATGCCAAACTCGACTATTAACGAATAGGCTGCAAAAGTCGGCACTATCGATATTTTCCTTTCTATAATTCTTTCTATTATTTCTCCATTAATCATTGTACAATGCTCAATAGTGTCAACACCTGCCGTAATAGCGTTGAGTATACCTTGAGTACCATGGGCATGTCCTGCGCTCTTTTTACCATTAGATCGGCATACTTCTATCGCTGCCTTCATTTCATTAACACTTAGCTCAGAAACCCCTGCATCTTCACCAAGCTTCCCAATTCCACTTGTAGCCATAAGTTTAATAAAATCGGCACCTTTGTATAATAGACGACGAGCAGCTTTCAAGGCATCAATTGGTCCATCAACAACAGCACCAGTAAAATGTCCACCCGTAATTAAAAGGGACTGACCGCATGACAATATATCAGGCCCGTCCAGTAACCCCGTATTAATTGCGTTGCGTAATCTTATAATTTCGTATTCAACACCTCCACAGTCCCTTATTGTGGTAAAACCAGTTTTTAGCTTTTTCAAAGCATTTGCCGATGCTTGCAGAACCGAATCAACAGGGTCTAATGTTGTTACTTTGCTAATTATGTCAACCCCAGTATCTAAACAGAGATGGACATGGCAATCAATAAGGCCTGGAACAAGATACAAGCCGCACCCATCTACAACCACAACATTTTCCGCTGCATCTTCCAGGCTACTCAAGCGATCAACAATTAATTTTATTCTATCGCCTTCGATCAAAACGCTTCTACCCTTTAGAACATTGCACTCCATTACGTCGATTATGTCGACATTTTTAACTAAAACGCTCATTAAATCAGCCCTTCCTTATAGTTTAGGTGTTTATAAACCCAATACCCCTATTTCCCGTTCATAACATCTAAGATGCAGCTGTCAAGAGATACCATTCCTTCTCGGCTAATATATGAAAGATTCTCGATCGTCTTTTCAATATCGGCAGCAATAATGCCGTCATCTGCTGGAATAACTACACCCTCAAGTGCTAAGAGAGCAGCCTCAACAGCCGTTCCTGCTGAAATTGAAAGCTTAAAGGCACATCCTCTCTTTGCTCCGTCGCATATCATACCAGCAAGCCCGCCTATGGTATTAGTAATAGCATTGGCAATATTGGTTCTATCTCCCCCCAGCAAATACGCAACACCAGCGCTAGCTCCAGCACCCGCTGCAACGCTACAACCACATATATGTGACACAATCCCAATTCTTTCTTTAATATACATCGTAATTAAATGACTTAATGTAGCTGCGCGGATCGTTTTTTCCCTATCAATTTTCCTAACTTTTGCAATAGACGCTATAGGAACTAGCCCAGTAATGCCCTGATTGCCACTCCCAGCGCTAGCCATAACTGGATAGTTCGCTCCTGTCATTCTCATATCGGCAGCCGCTGCAGTAAGCATTTTAACATGATTTATTAAGTTAATATCTTCAAGGATTAACTTAAAACCTTTCCCAAAAAAACCTTTACCTTTGAGCTTAAGCCCTTCTTCCGCTATTATAAGATTCATAGCATAACCTTCTTCAATAAAACTTAATTCTTCAATAGGACATTCTTCTACAACAGCAAAGAGCTCATCAATGGTCAAACCATCGATTGGGGGGATATTGAAATACATCAAGGACGAAAGTTGATTGTCTTCAGGTAATCGTTGACCATTTACTTCTATGAGGGTAACATTGGTATAAGATTCCTCAATCCTACAACGACTTTTGCCATGACTTGTTTCAAGGCTAACATCTACAAATAATCCCGATTTATCATGCATAACTACTTTAATAAGTTTTTGTCTTACCAAAAATGCGGCCTTTTCAATATCTCCTTCATTAATATCCTTGAGTACTTGGAGCTGGTATTTGTATTTTCCGCCAAGAGCCCCTAAAGCGCAGGCATAATCTAATCCTTGCAGTATCGTTTTTGGAATGGTAACTCTAAGAGCATTTTTATAAATATTTTTATCGACAGTCAATACAATATTTTTAATATCTCCCCCTCCAATAGCTTTAAAGGCAATTGATGATGCGTATGCAGCTACAACAGGATCCGTACACCCTAAAGTTGGAAACACTCTACTCTTTAAAATAGCAATAGCAGAATCACAGTCCAAAAGCATCTACATCCTCCCCTGCGTTGACTTACTTTTTCTTTCAATCAATTAGTATTTGCAATTACGGTGCCAAGCCTAAAAAAATAAAGCTTTTTCTCCGTAGTTCAACAAAAGGTACTGCAGTGCCAATAATTTCTTCAATTCCGTTATGATAGCAATGAAGTAAAGTAAGGGGTGAATCTCATTGCTGAGACAGCTATTCTCACAACTGATACTATATGTACCTTAATTTACCACAACCAGTACGTCTTTTATGAAGGTTTTAAAACAGGATCTTTAGGGCAGATCGCAGTAACAAACGGATAATCAAATACTACACTTGCACCTTCAACCCCGTTCCTTTAGAGGAGATTGAAGGTGCATTTTTACTCTTTTGCATACGTTTATCTGGGACAACAACCGGCATTGTGGATTGTTGTAATGATTAGAAACTCCCCTTTCTAATTCCTGTCTTCTGTTTCGTCTTTCCCATCACATTGTCGCTAAACGATTCTGTATGTAGTGATTGCTATTCATTTATAAGCAAGAAGATACAATTCAACTATTTCTTCCTTGGTCACTTGGCGGGGGTTATTCCCCGGACTGCCGCTGGCAATAGCCGCTTCAGCCATTTCCCAAGTGACTTTTTCAAACCTATGTTTTTCGACCCCCAAATCCTCCATGGATGGGATTTTAATATCTTTAATTAGCTGGCGGACCGCCCGCACTCCCAACTGTGCCGCTTCCATATCGGTCAACCCAGCTGCGTTTACCCCCATGGCCTTGGCCACCCGAGCAAAACGTTCAGGGCAGCCCATAAGGCTAAACTCCATAACTGTATCTAGGAGAACAGCATTGGAAACCCCGTGAGGAACATGAAACCATGCACCAATAGGCCGAGACATTCCGTGCACCAGGGTAACAGAGGCATTATTAAAAGCAATTCCTGCGTTAAGCGCACCCAGCATCATTTTTTCCCGTGCTTCCAAATTCTCTCCGTTAGCCCAAGCCTTTCGGAGGTAACCAGACAAAAATTCTATAGCTGAAAGAGCGAACATATCGCTCAAAGGATGGGCTTTTAAAGAAACATAAGCTTCAATAGCATGGCATAGAGCATCTACACCAGTGGCAGACGTAAGTTCACGGGGCATAGATACTGTTAAAAGTGGATCTACTAAAGCAACTTGAGGCATTACATGGGGGCTTCCGATAAGCATTTTTTCGTTGGTAACGGCTTCGTTAATGATTGTAAACATGGTAACTTCGCTACCGGTACCCGCAGTGGTGGGTACCGCTATCAAGGAAACCCCTTTCAGGGGGATTTTGTCCAGCCCTTTGTACTTGGCAATGGGTTCCGAGTTGGTGAGCATAACTGATATAGCCTTAGCTGTGTCGATAGCACTGCCCCCGCCCACTGTGATAATGAAATCACATCTATTATCCCGGTAGAAAGCAACTCCCTTCCTGACGAATTCCACCGTAGGTTCAGTAAAAATCTTATCAAATACAGCATATTCGATCTTTTCTTTCTTCAAGGATTGCTTAATTGGCTCCAGCGTACCCAGCTTCGCCAAGATCTCGTCTGTCACGATCAAGGCTTTTCTACCTCCAATCTTCTGACTTTCTTCACCCACTTTATCCGCCGATTTACAGCCGAATATTACTGTGGGGGGCAAGCGAAACACCTTTTGTTTTAACATAACCCAAACCTCCTAGAAACGTAATGATGTTTTTTTCTTCGGCTCTCCACGGACCTTCACCTGCTCTCCTTCACCAATAACCACTGACACCAACACTATTTCATTGATAATTAAATTTTAGCAACTCAGTTGCCGAAATTGGGAAAAGCCTGATGGCTAGAAAAACCGAACATTTGGGACCTTGACATCCCCAAGTAGCATTTGTTTAACCCTAACAACCTTGAAACCATGATTACTCTAATCCTTTAACTAACAAAATGGCTTAAGCATAATCTCTATTTAACATTAACTCACGATCGCCAGTATTCATATGCTTAGATTAAAAGCAGTAACGATTGCAGAATCCTATGAATAAGTAATTAAATACTACGCAAATATTGTGCCAACAATCGGGTAGGAGGCTACCCATTATTTGTGCAGCCGACCTACCACGCCACTTATCCCGACAAATCCGTTATCCCGACTTTCAACATCACCCCCCCCACATCCTAAGCCATTTTTTTAAAATGCCAGTGTAATATTTTACCTTTCACTATGTCGTATTCGTATATTGAATTCATTAAATTCAACAGGATCTTCAGCCGGCAGTACCAACTTGTTATCAATTCTCTTTTTTCTTTATCAACCAGCGCCCTGTAATGGCTTAAAAGTCCAGCCATTCCAGCCTCCGATGTGCAGGCCGGTTTTAGCGTCCACCTTGATATATGGTATCAACCGGGAAGCTTTTGATCAGGACGGCGAAACACCCTGTCCAGATCCAGTTCTAACCCTGGAAAGGCGGGGTGGGTGAATTTATCCCCCGGTTCCCCGGCTGCGACAAGGGCGTAATGGCTCTCCTTGAGCATGAAGGCTTCGAGGGTGTTATCCTCGGGGCCTGCGAGCCGGTAGTGGGCGATTCCCCCTTTGCGGTATATTTCCATCTTCTGCAGGAGGTCCTTGCGACGGTTTGCCGGCGACATGATCTCGATGACCAGATCGCAGGGGCCGTCAATGCGCACCTCGCGGATGATCGCCCTGCGGGCGCCGGAAACAAACAGTATATCGGGCTGCAGCACATTGGCGGCGGTCAGGGTAACATCCAGGGGGGGCGAAGAAGAGTTCGCCTTCGGGGTCAGCACAATAAAAGTAGTCGAAGCT
>CAYXPB010000155.1:0-12084 GCA_964466645.1 uncultured Acetivibrio sp.
ACTTTAATTGGGGACAGTGCAGGCGGAAATCTAGCGGCGGCAGTTTCATTGATGGCTAGGGATAGAGGAGATTTTTTGCCAAGAAAGCAGATACTTATTTACCCGGCAACTTATAACGACCACACAGAAAATTCACCCTTTCCGTCAATACGTGAAAATGGAAAGGATTATTTATTGACTTCCAAACAAATACAAGATTATTTGGATCTTTATGCACCTAAAGTTGAAGATAGAGCAAGTCCTTATCTCGCCCCTTTGTTAGCTGAAGATTTGACAAATCAACCGACCACGTTGATCATTACAGCTCAGTATGATCCATTAAGAGATGAAGGGGAGGCATATGGATTGAGTTTGAAGGCAGCTGGTAATAAAGTGAAAATGTATCGAATGAGAGATGCAGTTCATGGATTTTTTTCACTGCCATGGAAATCGGAATATGTAATCAGAAGTTATGATATTATAAACTGTTTTTTAAATAGCTGTAACGGTGGAAGTGAGGAATTATTATGAGTTATACGGAAAAAGTTGAATGGAGCAGACTCGATAATGCTTCCAAAATATTTCCTGCGACTTGCAGTTACAGGGATCCAAAGGTATTCCGCATTGCATGTGAGTTGTTTGAAACGGTGGATAGAGAAGTTTTGCAAAAAGCTTTAGATGCAGCGATCGAAAGATTTCCACTATATAAATCAGCTTTAAGGAGAGGTGTATTTTGGTTTTATTTTGAGACTAGTGACATCCATTCTACTGTTGAAAAGGAAAATAACCCAGTTTGTGCGCCAATTTACAGAAAATACGAGAGAAGTTTATTGTTTAGGGTATTTTATTATAAAAAAAGAATCAACTTTGAAGTATTTCATGCACTTTCTGATGGTACAGGTGCTCTTTGGTTTATGAAAACACTGGTTTATCATTACTTAGTCATTAGGCACAAAAATGAACTTGAAGGAAAAGTACAGGAATTAAATTATAATGCATCCATTAGTGAGAAAATGGACGACAGCTTTATAAGGCATTATCTAGGATGGGATTTAAAGCAACAATTTATGTGGAATGAAAAAGAGGACAAGCAGGTAAATGCTTATCGTATAAAGGGCAGTAAAAACGAGGAAAACAGAGTGAAGGTAATAGAAGGTGCAATGTCAGCTAAGGAGGTTTTAGCGCAGGCACGTAAGCATAATACTACATTAACTGTATTGTTGGCATCGATATTTATATCCTCTATATATCAGGATATGCCGACGCGTAAGAAGCGCTATCCGGTGGTGCTGTCAATACCTATTAACCTCCGTCAGTTTTTCAAGTCGGAGACAGCTAGAAATTTCTTTAGTACAATGAATGTGGGATATAGTTTAAAAAATAAGGATGTTGACTTAGATGAAGTAATTGAGAGCTTAAACGAAAGCTTTAAAAGAGAACTAAAAGAAGATCGGTTGAACAGACACTTAAACTGGCTTATTTCTCTTGAAAGGAACCCATTAACGAGAGTTGTTCCGTTACCATTAAAGAAAATCTCATTGCGTATTGCGAATATGTTTATGGACTTAGGAATTACGGCAGCAGTATCAAATGTTGGTAGGATAGAAATGCCACCAGAGTTTGAGAGGTATATTTGTCAATTTAGTATTATCCCTAACGTCAAGAGGCTCCAAATGGCAATATGTACTTATGCAGATAGATTAGTTGTGACTTTTGCCTCACCCTTTAGGGAAACCGAATTGCAAAAGACTTTTTTTAGAGCGCTTTCTGAAATGGGAATTAAAATTGAAATATCTTCGAATTAAAAGAGGCAAAAACAAGGGACAGAGGTGTCTCCTTAGTTTTAGGAGGTGATACTTATGATATTATGCAACCACTGCAAGGTTTATATAAGAGATGGTAAAAACATTTGCCCTTTATGCGGCAATATTGTATCACATAGTAACTCAGAAAAGGAAGCTGCGGTTTATCCCGTAATACCTCCTACATATGAAAAGCATATGGCTATACGAATTCTAGTGTTTATATCAATTGTTGCAACGGTAATCAGCTATATTATTTATAAGTTGTTTCCCACTAGTGTTAATTGGCCAATGCTGGTTGTGTTCGGTATGGTAAGTATGTGGCTTAGCATAACAGATGCGTTGCGTAAGCGTTATAATATTACAAAGTCAATTATGTGGCAGGTTATTATTATGTCGTTACTGAGCATATTTTGGGACTGGAAGACAGGGTGGAAGGCTTGGTCATTTGATTATGCTATCCCGATATTATGTATTGCGGCTATAATTGTCATGTATATTACGGCAAAGGTAATGAGACTTGGTATAGGGAATTATATTGCATATTTTTTGTTGGGGGGGTTATTTGGAATTATTCCAGGATTGTTTATTCTGCTGAATTTGGTTACAGTGGATTACCCTTCGATAATTTCGGTTGCTATAAGTATTATATTTTTGTCTGCTATACTCATTTTTCAGGGAGAGAATATACTATCAGAGCTGCAAAAACGGATGCACATATAAAAATTCGGGGGAATATCTCCTGGATTTTTTTCTTTTTGGCCATTTCTAAAAAAAGGTGATTCAATATTAATAGAACAATGCCCATCGCGAAAGTCTAATAGTTTCTAAACTGTTCATACATAGAAAAAGTTCATAGGATATTTGTATTAACTGTAAAATAATGCATAAGGGATTGAAATGTCACATCGATGTTTGATAAAATGTTTATATTAAGATATAGTGGTTATATGTTTTTGGTATAATAAAATCTAAAAATAAATCAAAAATTATTATTTATTTCTGTAAGAGGGGTGAATTAAATGCCAATCAAAGTGACAATTGCAGGTGGTATTGAGCTAAACGAATGTCTTGACACAGCAGATTTCAAGGTGGACACTTCCGACGATTCAGATGCAAGAACAACAGATATAGGTAATACAATTCAAATAACAGGCAGGATTGATGTTGATTTTGAGCCTACTGTGGGGTTGTATTCATGGTCGTTGATAAAGCCTGATAGCACAAATAAAGCCGAAGTGTACAAAAAAGTTGAAGTAAATATTACTTCCGTAAAGGACAATAAATTGATCAGGAAAGTTGTTTTTCCTGAGGCATTTGTCGTAGATTACTCCGAAGGCTATTCAAACGATGTTGGAGTCGCTATTTTTAAGCTCTGCCTAAAACAAAAAAAGGACAATAAAGAAGGGGTTACAGTAAGCGACACTTGATTAGAAAAAGATATGTAAAAAGCAAATGAAACGTTGAGGAGGATGGGAATGGAAATAATAAACCAAACAAATAGGTCTATTTTGTTTGAGGAAATAAATCCTGAAAAGTTAGATCTTATAACACTTGTTGGAGATGTCGCAGGGACAGACAGCTTGTCGGATGAAAAAATTAAAGAAATTAATCAGCACCTACTAGTTAAAAGCTTTGATGAATTTTTGGAGAAGTTTGCTCCTACGGTATATTCATTTTATAACGCAAGGGATAACGGTGAGGGTGAAGTGGTATACACACTGAAAAAGCCTGAATCAATTCCTGAAGATTTCATTACTGAAATAAGACTTGATCAGAATAACGACTTTTTAAAAATGTTATTTACTTTAATAGACACAAAAAGAAGTCAAGGAATAATTAATATCGATTTTAAGTTTGACAAAGTGCTTGATATGATTTCACCGAAAAAAGTAATGGATGATATTAGACAATCTCGTAAAGAGATTCATTACCTCTATGATAAATATGAAGAGCTCGAAGAAGGTGATCCCAAAAAGCTTGATATAGGTGATAAGCTAAACACCAAATTCGAGGAAGCAAGGCAGAATTATAATAATGTAATGGCTATGCTACCACTTGCTATTGAAGATATAAAGACAAGACTTCTTTTAGGCCGTTCAGATGACAGTGAGGATGCTGGAGCTTTAAAAGTCGGAGTACTTAGTATTGGTGAAAATGGTGAGCTTAAAATAATTGAGGCGCCAAAACCTGATGAGAATGCCTTAATGGTTATTGACCAAGATAAATCAGGAAGCCTTGTGTCTGTATTTCAGGGGGACTATGATGATGTTTCGGATACACCATCAGCCTATGTAAGAGACCTTGTGGCTAGAACTTTCTGTCCGATGCCTGCATTACAGACTGAAGTGGATGTGGACAGAGAAATTCAGAATTACCATTCATACCTTGAATTTTATACAAAGGCCAAGGATGATTTTGTAAAGGCTGCAAAGCCATTGATTGAGAAAATACTTGGTGTAAAAATGTATTTTGATCAATATAATACAAAAAAGCGTGGGATGAGACCAACCCTTATTATTACAAACAATAAAGTTGACATGACTGTAAAAAGCAATAATATGCCAAGATTGGATGTGTATCTCAATACAGTCAACCAGAAGAATGATTTTAGCAACACTATTTGGTTTGGAATAGTACCTGCAATAGAAATGGAATCGGTAGGAAAGCCTAAGGTAGTGAAAAAGTTGTTCCAGGGAAATGTTGAGGTTAAAAAAGAGGGCAATACAATGGAATCGCTAACCTCATTACTTCAATCAGTAGAAAAATATAAGGTACAGATATTTTTTAACTTCCAAGCAAATGAAGAAACTACCTTTAACAATATGGCCGTTGCAGGTGTCGAAAGATATATTGACAAGAGCCAGCTTCTAACAAGGCAGCGCTATAGTGAATTTGCAATTCCGTGCTTACCGAATTTTACTATTATACCTAAAGATAAATCCGGTGTAGTGATTGATGTTAAGATGGAAAAAACAGATAGTGGTGGTGTTAAACTCTCAAATGCCAAGGAAGATATACTAAAACTTTGGATTCAGGGTGTATATGTAGATGCAGCTTATATAGCGGCAGGAATAGTATCGGCATACCAGTGTCCTGAGTATTTGAAAGAATGTTATAAGGAAGTTGCGATGAAATTCCCTGTTACGATGAAGTATCCGGGAGTAAGATTTGATATAGAAGCTGGAGATAACTGCCTTAGAATGGTAACTACCATGGCAAAGGAAATAACAGGTTTTACAAACAATATAAAAAATGAGATAAACAGCAAGAGCTTTGGGTTTGTGTTCTCATCGGAAAATACTCAGTTAGACGGCAAGGATATAAAGAGAATTACTGTTTATAAGGCGAGGAGCCTAGCACAAACCGATGATGGTTATGATTCGATATATAAGACACTTGTAAGTACATATATTGAGAGGGTACTCCGCTTCCAGACAAACGATTTTAAACAGGATAAGATTATTGCCTTTTTCAGTAACAGTCCTAGCAGTCAGAAGACTATGTGGCAAAAAGACAATGCATTCCTAAATTCTATAATTAAAGACGGCGATGACTTAAATTACACAATTGATGAGTTAAGCAATCTCTGTCAGATAGATCTTGCATTTAATGGAAATGTCAAGAATCTTGAAGTTACAATTACAAAGAATACAAGTGCAGTTGGTGCTAAGTAATATTTAAGCGGTATTAATACTGAAGTATTAATATATAATTAATTCAGTTTAAAGGAGGGTTTTTTTATGGGATTTAAGTTAACAGCTACAACAGCAGCAGGTAGTGGCGGGTATGGAACCGGTTTTGAACTAAACGATGATGTGATTACATCAGTAGTTTACAAAACAGATACGCCAGACGACGAGAATGCAAGATCAAATGATGTAAGTGCAATTCTTACAATCAAAGGTACATTGCCACAGAACGAAGCAGACTTACAGGAAACAAAGAAAGTAGCTGTATGGTCGCTTGAAAAGAAGAGTCCATATCTTAATATTGTTGCACAACAAGTGTCAGCAACACTCGTAATGAGAGAATATACGTTCACAAGAGCATTTTGTGTGGATTATATTGAAGAATTCAATGAAGATGTTGGAAATGGGTCATTTACTCTTATCATTAAGCAAGAAAAGAAAGATGTTGAAAATGTAAAAATAGAAGGCGGATATGGCGCTTAATTTATTTTTAATTTTGCTGTAATGAATTTCTATCGGTTTAAAAGGCGTTCTGCCTTTTAAATCGATATGAAAGTTTTTTTGGTAGTTGCGAGATTTTTGAAAGTGACAAATATTTAAAATGAAAAATAACAGAATGAGTATATGATTTATTACTGTTCGGTTTTATATAGATGAAGTGCATTTTTAGCATTGGGAAATTTTTAAAATGGTAATGTTATAAAGCACTTAGAAAGGGTCCATGTATGAAGAAATATTATGAGATACTCGGTATTGCTGAGAATGCGTCTGAGGAAGAAATAAAAAAAGCTTATAGAAAGTTGGCCAGAAAATATCACCCCGATGTTAACCCTGGCAATAAGGAAGCTGAAGAGAAGTTCAAGGAAATAAATGAAGCATATAATGTTTTGAGCGATGAAACAAAGAGGAAAACCTATGATGAGCACGAGAATAATAAATCCTCTAGCAATCATAGTAAAGCTCAGACTCAAAAGGGAAGTAAGGCACAAGGGGGCCCTAATAAATTTGATTTTGATGATGTAGAGCGAACTTTTGAACAATTTTTTGGGTTTAATCCAAAAACAAAGGAAGCAAGCATTAAAAGGGAGAAGAACGAAAAGAAGAATCCTCTAGATGCTTCAGATATGTTTGATAAATACTTCGGAGTAAAGAGAAAATAGAAATATAAGCTTAGATGGGAGTGCTTTAGCATGAAAGAAAATATGAATATTCCAAAAACCGGTAATACTTTGAAAAGATTTATCAGTAATAAAAAGGTTGAAAAATATTCGCAAAATACCAACAATGCTATCTGGGTGATGGTTATTGATATTCTTATAATATTAATATCCATTTTAACTTTTTACTATATCTATTTTATGAATGAGGAAAAAATTATAAAGTACTTAGGTTATGGACTAATTGCAGTTTTTTGTGTTTTTATCATAGCTAGAATATCAGCAATTGTTATTAAAGGAAAGAGCAAGGGCGGAGTTTCGATGCTTATACTGATAAGTGAAGATGGCAGGAGTCTTAGAACTTGGAATATCAGAGGCAAAGTATCATTTTTGATAGGAAGAAATACGAAAGACAATGAGGTAGATATTGATTTGTCGGAAGCAGAGTATTCAGAACTTGTAAGCCGACAGCATGCTGTTTTAAACTTTGCAGAAGGTAGATGGTATTTAGAAGATGTTGGTTCATCTTATGGGACTGGGCTTAAAAAGGTGGATGAAGAAAAGTTTAAACTAGATAGTGAAAGACTATACGAAATAAATTCTGGTGATACTTTATATATTGCAAACACGAAGATTATGGTAAAATAAGAATTGAATTTACTAAGACGGGGGAATAAAGATTATGCCTTTAGGAAGATGTGTTAATGGACATATGTATCGTACTGAAAAATATGGTAATAAGTGTCCCTATTGTGATTCTTCATTAGACGGTGCAGCGAAGAAATCAACAAAAGCTCCGGTTATGGATGATATGGACAAGACTAAAGTATCGGATGATATAGACGGTATAGAGCCTGTTGTTGGTTGGCTGGTTTGCATAGAAGGTGTACAGAGGGGACAGGATTACAAAATACGTCAGGGTAAAAATTTCATCGGAAGATCGGATGAAATGGATATTTCTATTGTGGGTGATGACTCTATTTCAAGAAAGAATCATGCGTCCATTGTTTATGACCCAAAACCTAGAAGATTTTTGCTGCTGCCGGGAGAAGGTGGGGGTCTTGTTTATTTGAGCAATCAAGTAAAAAAAGAGGAAGCTGTTCTTACTGCTACTGAAATTGATGCTTATGACGTTATTGAAATTGGTAAGAGCAAGTTTATATTTATAAATATGTGTGGTATACATTTTGACTGGATTAACAAAGAGGACTGATAAAATGATACTCTTAATTTTAGAGCAACCGTATTTTGTGGTACTTTTATCTGTGGTATTAATAGTTGTTTTGTTAATACTCAGAGCTAAATTAAAAAACGTAAGGGCATTTCCGAGAGTATCAATAGGAAATGCACAGTATATTGGAACTAGGGGTGAGCAAGAGGACAGTTTTGGGACAGCAGAAAATAATAATTACCTTCTTTCTGTAGTTGCCGATGGGATGGGTGGGTATTCTAACGGAAAGTTGGCAAGCAATATTGCTGTAAATACTTTTGTTAAAGAGTTTACTAGTGCACTAGATTTTCATCCTGTAGAGAATTTTTTTGTTAACACTGCAAATTTGTGTAACCGAGCTGTACTCGATAGGTCGAAAGGAAAGAGAATGGGAAGTACCCTTATTGCTACTATAGTTGCTGAGGGCTGCGTTTACTGGTCTTCTATCGGGGACAGTGCAATAATGCTTTTTAAAGACGGTGAACTTATTAATTTAAATAAAAAGCATGTTTATAAGGCGGTTTTAGAGGATCGGTACATATCGGGAAAAATATCCGAAGAGCAGTTGATAAACGACCCTATGAAAAAAAGAATATACAGCTATATCGGGGCAGAAGTTTTAAAAGATGTTGAAATAAATGAAAAACCTGTCAGACTAAGAACCGGTGATAAGGTTTTATTGTGCACTGATGGAGTATACAACAGTTTACCGGAAATCGAATTAGAAGGTATACTTAGCAAGAGTATAAATCCACAAGACATGGCAGAAGAGATAATAGAAGCTATAAAAGCAAAAGATTATGCTAAGCAGGATAATGCTACAGTTATAGTGCTTTCATTTAGCTAAATTGTGGGTGAATTAGCAATGGGGGGTAGAAATGAGGAAAATCAGCAGTGAGTTTGTAACAAGCTTTGCTTCAGAAGCCGGGACCTTTAGAGTAAATAAAGATTACTTTGCATATGCGGAAATGGATGATGTAGCTTGCTATATTGTTGCAGACGGTATAGATTCCGATGAAGATATTAACAGTGCCGAGATGGTGGTAAACTTTTTGTTTGAAAATTTCATGAAAAAACCATCAATGTCAAGGCGCAAATTAAAAAGATGTACGATTGAAGCCCACAGAATGCTGAACGAAAAAAGCCGTAGTGTAAGATTGAAGTCCAGCCTAATGGTAGTGCTGACCGATTATTCAAAGATAATTTACGCCTGTGCAGGAAATACCCGCATGTACCACTTTAGAAAGGGCGGAATGAATTTTAGAAGTAAAGATCAGAGTATTGCACAAATAATGGCTGATGCTGGTCAAATAAACGATGAAGAGATCGGATTGCATGATGAAAGAAATAATCTTACCAACTACTTAGGTCAGTCTAAGGTTTTCAAACCCTTTGTTTCAAGACCGTTTAAGTTGATGGATAAGGATATTATATTTCTATGCACCGTTGGGTTCTGGGAAAGTATACAGAGCATTGATCTTGTTAATTCATTAAAAGATGCTAAGGAATCGGCAGACCTTATTGAGATGCTTGAAGACGAATTACTGTCAAGGCAAAACAGAGTTGTTAACAATTATACAATGGTTGCTATTTATGCCAATAAGGTATTTAAGGAAAACGTAAAGGATGACTTTCGACGTAAAATTATAAAAAAGGTTGCGTCCATACTAATTCCAGTTATTATTGTAACGGCAGGAATAATTATATATAAAAAAGTCGAGGCAAGTAAGGCAGAGAAGGTTTTTGCCGAGTCTGAGAAAAAAGGCGATAGTTATTTACAAAACGAAAGCTATGAAAAGGCTCTTGAAAACTATGAAAAAGCTTCTGAAAGTGCTAAGAAAATAAAGAAAAGGGCAATTGAAGAGCGGATTGAATTAAAAAACCAAATAGCCAATTTGATTGTTGAAGGAGATAGTTTTCTTAGCACGAGTGAATATGATAAGGCTAAGGACAATTATATAAATGCAAGGACTCAGGTGGAATTTGAACTAGAGGAAGGCAAGAAAGAACTGTTAAGAAATATTGACAAGAAGATTGATAGAACTGATGACTTTATAGAGGTTTATGATAAAAGTGTAGAGGGAGACAAGGAAGTTGAGGAAGGAGATAAAACTTCTGCAAAAGCTGCAGAGACAAAAGACAACTCTTCTAAGAAGACGTTTTTTAATGAAGCAAATAATAATTACAACAAGGCTATAGAAATCTATATCGAGGCAAAAGAACTGTCAGAAAAAATTAAGTACTATGATATGAAGAAGGAAATGGAAGATAAAATCAAGAATGTTAAAGATAAGATAAAGGATGTTGACAATAAAGTTGGTGAGGCTGGAGCTGCCATTGCTAAAGATGATAAGTCAAAAGAACTTGTCAAAAAAGCGGAAGATTATGAAAAAAGTGGTCAGAAACTATATAAACTCAAAAAGTATGAGGAAGCAAAAATTGACTACAAATATGGGTTGGACATTTATAAGGAACTAAGTGAAAAGTATGAGCAGGATACAACAGAGAAGAGAAGTAATATTGAAAGAATAATACTTGAGATAGATAAGAAAATAATAGAAGAAGAAAAACTACAGAATACGCTAAATGAAAATGCGGGTTGAGAACGCTTTCGTCAGCTTTCGCTCTTAAGAATCTTGCATGGATGAGAACTTTCCTATATAATTTATATCATGTTTATATTTAGGGAGGTTAAAATGGGAGACTTTTTTAAAATTGAAGAAACCGTTCAACAAGAAGCGAAAAAAAATTCTATAGATCTAAAATTAATTATTGGTGTAGTGCTTATATTGCTTTCAATGGGTGTTTCTATTATATCTGGAATTGTGACTTTAGGTGATATATATAGCTTAAGTGACAATGCCACATATTCTGCAGGATATCTTTTGGCACCTGTTATAATTATTCTTTTCTTATCCTCTTTAATTCTTTTAACTGGCAAAAATAAGCGTGGAAGAAATTTTCTGATATTTAGTATTTTGGCATTAATATTGAGTTTCAGCAACCTTTCTACAAGTATAAAGCAAAAATATGATGAAGCCCAAAAAGAAAAAGTAGCTATTGAAAAAATGGTAAGTATCTTTAAAGATTTTGTATCTGAGAAAAAAATAACTAAGGAAGATATTTCTAAAGAGAAGTATGGTAAATCTGCAGAGCTTATTCAAGTGATTCAAGATAACTATATAGCTTTTGAAGAAATTAGAAAAGAAAACACTTCTATTGCAGATATTGTGAATGATACTTCTAATTTTTCCAGTGAAACCCTTAGTGATTCCAACAAGATAAAAGAAAGAATAGAAAAACTTGAGCAAACATCTAAAGATATAATGGCACTTGATAATAAGCTTAAAGAGTTCATGGACAAATTTAAGTACGACGTATCAAACGTATATATAAGCAAGGATGTTAAAGAAGAGATTATGGCAGAGTTAGAGGAGTCCTTTTTTTCTTCAACAGAAACTTCAACTAGAAGTTTAAAATTAATGAATGAGATTGTTGTAAGCATGAAGAACATGATTGTTTTTCTCGATGGAAAAAATGGAGCCTTTGAAGTTAAAAATAAGCAGATTTTGTTTTACGAAGATGTAGATGTAAAAGAATATAATAAGCTGTTTGAGTTGCATAATAAAGCTATTGCTGAAAACAATTGGCACTATCAGCATGTTTTAGAAAATGTAGATAAAAAAATAAAAGAACTTGAGGAAAGCACTAAATAATTTTTGATTTGCGACTATTTAGGTGAATGAATTCGCATGGTATAATTTTGTAAATGATAAATAAATGATGATGGTGAATAATGCGAAAAATTCTATGGCTGATTTTGATTATAAGTACTATATTTATAATCCCTTTAATTAGTTTAAGGGTTACGAATGAAATAAATAATACTTCGGTTATATTGGCGTACGACTACCAAAAGTTTATTTTAAATAGCAAAGTATCATATCAATTAAACTTTAGTGATCTGAGCAAATACGGTATAACAAGTGTAATCCTAGGTGAAGAGTCTTTAGGTGGTAGCTTTGATGAAATAAACACGACACTTATTGAAGAGCTAACTAGTTGTGGACTTCAAATTATAATACAACTTAATAACTTGTCTCATTCGAAAAATTATTACGAAAATTTAGAATCTATTGTACAAAAATATAATATCGAGTATTTATTATTATATGAGTCACTTAAGGAAAATTCCGATCCACAAAAACAGAACGGATATAGTCATATTGATGAATTAAGATTAT